>MGFD01000047.1:0-6166 GCA_001791715.1 Candidatus Uhrbacteria bacterium RIFOXYB2_FULL_45_11
TTGAATCATTGCGTTTCACATTTGACGCTGTTACAAAAGCTGGGTCAACAACAAGTAGTGACATGGTTTCATTGAGAAATGGAGCTGTGTATGCTGATGGTGTGCAAATCGGAAGCACAACCACACTGAACTCTGATGATGCAAGTACTGCATATACAGAGTACTCTTTTGGATCATCACTCATTGTTGTTCCTGGAACACCAGTAACAATCGAATTGCGTTCGGATATCTTTGATAATGACGGAACAGATAACACAGCAGATGGTGATACATTTACACCAACAATGGCTGCATCATCCAGCACAAACACTCTTCGTGTTTCAACCGGATCATATGGCCAATACCCAGCTAGCGCAGTTGTAGGAAACTTGCTTGAAATTGATCAAGGAACATTGACAGGAGCTAAGAATACATCTTATGCCAACCAAACAATGCTTGAATCAAAAGTAGCGGCAAAAATCGGATCTTACTCTATTACATCATCGACAGCAGAAACGGTTAACCTCTCATCTCTCGTTGTTGATCTTGATGGATCAACACAACTTGTTGATGGAGAAGTGACAAACCTTTATGTGATGTATGGAAAAGCAGGTTCAATGACTACATCTTCAACGAAGGCTAACCCTTCAGAGTCTGATGCAGGAAACTCATGGTCCGTGAACTATGCCCTTGCTCCAGGACAAACCATGTATGTGGATGTTTATGGAGACTTAGATGCTTCACTTGACGGAAACGAGGTTGTAGTAACAACTCTTGATTTTACAGCAACTACAGCGTCTTCAGGACAAACTGCTGATAACGGAACAGCTATTAGCGGTCAAAGTATTACAATCGGAACAGGTACGTTTGTTTCCGCTTTGGACGGTGCAACATCTGTTGCAAAGATTGCTGCAGGAAACCAAACAGTTGAGGCAGCGAAATATCGCTTCACAGCTGCTAACGAAGCCTACACAATTAAAGAGATTCAATTGTCCATCCATGAATCTACTGCACCAGAAGGTGTTGCTTCCAAAGCTCAGATTTATGATGGAACCACATTGCTTGGTGAAGCTGTCTTTAACCAGACAAGTGCCCCATCAGATACAACGAATAATGCTGCCGCGGTAAGTGCAATGGCAAGTATTACAGGCTTAAACATTGTGGTTTCTGCGAACACATTCAAGACTCTTACAGGTAAATTAGTATTGAATGAGATTGGATTTGGAGCGGGAACTTCACACATGAACGCTGCACTGAGATTGGATCAAGTTAAGGCTTATGACAGTGCAGGAACCCTTTACGCTACAGGAACCGCTGGTTCTACAGATGACCGTAACGGAAATGCGCTTTACGTGTTTAAGTCAATTCCAACAGTTAATCATGTTGATTTGACAAACAGCACACTCGTTAACGGACAAGCAGCGGATCTCTATAAATTTACTGTAACCGCATCTGCACAAGGACCTGTTGCCTTGAAGCAATTCAAGTTGAACACATCTTGGACAGACGGCGGAACGGTAGACACATTGGAAATTGAGAGCCTTAAGCTTTATAAGAACGGAACAGACATCTCTTCTTCCGTTACCATTGTTGACGTTTACGGAACAAGTGTTACTGGAACAAGTGGATTGCACGACGCTGATTTTGATGCTACTACATCCGATACAGCCGTTGTCTTTACATGGAATGACACAGTTCTTGAAGATTCAATTGGTGCCGGTGAAACTGTAACTTATACTGTTCGTGGAACCCCACAAGGATTCCGAACTGTTGGTGCGGATACTTCCGGTGACTCTGTAAGCTTCTACTTGCCTACAGATGCTGCAACAAACTCAACCGGTTTGTTCGGCGTTAAATACCTCTTCTTGAACGACGAAACAGATTTGAATGCTGATCGTGCTGAAATTCTTGAGTTCCACACTTCCGCTGCTGCAAATTCAGCAGATGGAACAGGAACAGCAACTTGGAACAATACGAACACAGCAAACTTCGTCTGGTCTGATGCCTCTGCACAATCACACGTTGGTTCGAAGAACGCATCTTCTACAGGAGACTGGGCAAACGGTTACCTTGTCTTGAACCTTGATCTCCCAGCGGAGACTTGGTCAAAATAATAACGAATCAAATCGTTATTGATGAATTCAGAAGGAATTCATTTTCTTCACCTATCCACATTGTTCACGCAACACCTTGATTCAAGGCAAAAGTCATGAGTCTTAGTTGCACCGAGCATGGGATCCTGAGGATCAATAAACCCCCACCTTTATGGTGGGGGTTTTTGTTTCAACAAAAAAGTGCTAATCTCTTTTTATTATGCAACTATTTTCTTCACTTCCTCAAAAATTTTTCCCAACAGCTCTTTTGCTTGTTTTGCTCACACCTTTGATTTATTTTCCCTGGATTTATAGACCGGCCCAAATTTCAAAAGTTCTTTTTTTTGTCTGTTTTATTGGTGTGTTTTTTTTGTTTGCGCTTGCGTGGTTCCAGATAAAAAAAATGCTGCCGCGTTTTTCTCATCCCGTTTTGTTGTCTTACGGAGGTTATGTTTTATTTGTTGTTATTTCTTCACTTTTTGGTTTTGATCTTGTAAATAGTTTTCTTGGAAATGATCAACGAGTTGGTGGAATCATCGTATTAGCTATTACTTGGCTGGCAGCAGCATTATTCGTTGGTTTTTTTGATAAATTATTTTGGAAACATGCAGTTTCTTTCTTTATTTTTACAGGTGTTTTGATTGCTTCGTATGCGATTTTGGAGGCGTTTCGTCTTGTTCCTGATTTGGGTTTGAAATGGCCTCGTACATCAAGTCTCATGGGGAACCCGATTTATTTAGCTGCCTATTTAATTTTTCCGTTCACGCTTGCCTGTACAAAAATTTGGACACAACAAAAATTGTCTCGTAATCATTGTATTGCGGCAGGAATTATTTTTCTTGGAATAGCAACAACAAGATCAAGAGGAGTTTTTTTGGGACTGATTATTGGGGGATTGCTAGGCATGTTTTGGTATTTTCTTCAAAAGGTTCATTGGAAAAAAATGTTTCTTTTTTCTTCCATAATACTTGTGGCGCTCGTGAGCTGTTTTTTGTTGGCTCGTGCAATTATTCCTGAAACGTCCAATTTAAGTCGCTTCGTTCGCTTTAATGATCAGAGTTCTTCGAGTCGATTAGAATTTTGGAAAATTGCCTTCGTTGGAGCGCTTGAGCATCCGGTTTTGGGTGTTGGATATGAAAATTTTTATGCTGTTTCTGAGAAACACTATTCTCCTGCTCTTTATGCTGCTGAGGGAAGTTATTCCGACAAGCCGCACAATGCATTTGTTGAAGTATTGATTAGTTCTGGAGTGATCGGTCTTATTTTATATTGTGTGGTTTTACTATGTGTTTTACGATCCATCATCCGTGCAAAAAAGAAACATAAGATTCATGGAGTAGAAGAATCTATTTTGCTTGGCGGATTTATTGCCTATTCCGTTCAAAATTTTTTCGCTTTTGATACGATTGGCACATTTTTCAGCTTTGCATTTTTTATTGCTTACGTTACTCATCTTGACTCTGATTTTGATCAAAAGATTGATGTAACATTCCTAAGAAGTAAGCGAATGCGATCTGTCCTTTTAAGCGTATTCTCCGTTCTTATTGTCTGGTTTTGTGTTCAATATGTTTTTCCTACGTATACGTATTTTTCAACTCTCGCAAACGCGGATCGCGAAGCAAATGTTGTTAAGCGTTTTGCCTTGTTAAAATCAATCAATCAAGATGCCTTTATTTATGACTATAACCCACTTGGAAAATCGTTTCATTCAACGGGAAAAATGATTTACAACAAAGACGGAGCAACTCAGATGGCAAAAGAGTATGTTCAATCCGCTCTCGAGACTTACGATGTTTTATTAAACATTCACCCAAAAAGAGGGGAATTTTGGTATCAAAGAGCGGATATGGGATTGATGAAGGCTTTTATGAGTAAGTCGCCTATTGATGAAGCGACAAAAATCGCGGTTGAAAAAGCGGTTGGGTTTACTCCAACACGTACGGAGCCTTATTTGGTGAAAGCAACACAGCTTGAGCTTGAAGGAAAAATTCCTGAGGCAATAGACATGTTGGAAGAGATTCTTTTGAAAATCCCAGACAGCAGCAAGCTCCTTTGGACACTCTCTGTTCTTTATGGCAAACAAGGTAATGATGCGAAATTTGCTGAATTTGGTTATAAAGCGATCGATTCCGGATTAAAAGTTGCTGGAGTGCAAAGTATTCTTGACTTAGTTAATTATTTTGCTGCGCAAAGAGAGTATAAAAAAGTTATAAGACTGTATCAGCAAGCAATTGTAATGTTTCCAGATGAGGTTCAGTTGTATGCAAATTTAGCCGCGGCGTATGCGGCGGATGGGCAAATAGAGAAGGCAATTGAAGCTGCGCAAAAATTGAAACAATTGAAACCTGAGAATGCTGCTGGGGTTAATGAATTCATTGAGTCTCTTCGTCGTATAGAATAATTTATGATCTTTCAGATTAAACTTCTGCTTTCTAAGCAGAAGTTTTTTAAAACTTATCCACACGCATTATTTAACAGTGTTTTTTTTGTTCTTATGAGCTATAATAGAGTGGTTCAAGAAATATTTTTTTAAACTTCGTTTTTTTAATCGCATTTAATTTTTTTAACACGGACTTATGTCACGGATTTTATTACAAAGAATACCAAAATGGTTATCCGTTTCTGGGGTGATCATTGCCAGTCTTGGTTTGATCCCAGGATTGACACTCTCCGCACAGGCGGCAGCCACTTTTAGTACGGACACAACTTTGTCGCTTACGGGGATAACGCTTACCGTCCTCACTGGTTCTACTGCGGATTCTGTGGCGGTAAACTCAACAGCAAATACGGTTGCTGTTACCGTTTCTGGAACTCAAGTGTTAATTCTTAAGTCGCCTAACAACATCGCGCTTACCAATGACGGTGGCTACGACGCCTGTCAAGGAACTGGCGGAGTTGTCCAATTGTCCGTAAGTGGAACAAAGACAGTGACGTTTAGTCCAACAACCTCGGTTACTTGTCCTGCACCTGTAAGCAGTAGCGGAGGTGGCGGTGGAGGCGGAGGTGGCGGAAGCTCCACACCAGCCCCAAGTACTCCCGCTCCGGTTGTAACAACACCTGTTGTTACGCCAGCTCCAACAACACCTGCTGTTGAGCCAGTTGTCACCCCAACAACCCCAGCGGTGACGGCAACACCTGTTTCTTTGCCAGCTGCTGCAGCTCCCGTAGCTGTCCTCATCCATGATCCTTCAAATTTTGAAGCATTATTGACCGCGCTTGGAACAACAAGCAAACCAGCTGATTACGCAAAATATAATGCGCTTGTAAAATCTGACGCCCTTGCATTCAAGGTTGGATTAACAGACTTGCAAGTAAAAGCGATTGCGAACTTTGAAACGTACGGTGCATCTACCGCAACCGTTAAACTCGGAGCGGGTGAGCGCAGAGCACTTGTGCGTGATTATCTTGAAACCGTTGGTCGTGCAGATTTTGTCTGGGATGACATTCAACGTCTTGCAACAGGAGAAAAGCCTGTAAAGCGAAATTTGGCAAAAGAAGTTGCGCAAGCTGGAATCGCTTTGGATGCGTTTAAGAAAATGACGGGGCATGCTCCAAATTTTAAAGACAAATCGGAAGATATCGCTTGGAACACCATGCTTTACCGCATTCGTTTCCCACGTGATCTGAAATTGGAACAACAAGGAATCCTTGAATATCAAAAGATTTTCAAAGGAACTCCAACCACGCCTGCTCA
Organism: Candidatus Uhrbacteria bacterium RIFOXYB2_FULL_45_11; assembly: GCA_001791715.1. GTDB lineage: Bacteria > Patescibacteriota > Patescibacteriia > UBA9934 > GWF2-40-263 > XYB2-FULL-45-11. Next base: position 5,767 of record MGFD01000047.1, read on the forward strand.
ATGGGCAATGGTCCGTGCACTTGGATACGCCCTAAAATAATCATTTAACTTAAACATTCTTAATACGTTTGACTCTTATGAAAAGAACTCAATTACAAACCGCAAAGCAGTCCATCGGAACACTGCTCATAAGCGGAATGTCCCTCTTGCTTGTCGCGAGCCCAGCATTTGCGGCAACAACCATTTCTGATGACATATCAACAGGAGCTCTTACAGCAACAGGAGCTGTAACGTTTAGTGGTACAACCACAGCAATCGCGATTGGTGGATCTCTTACAACGGGTGACCTCACAATCGGTGGAACGGGTCAGCTCGCAAGTAATACTGTTATTTACGGTGGTACAGACACAGGCGCTGGTACAGCTGCCGCTCTTTCTTTGACTCCAGGAACAGCTGGTAC
>MGFD01000047.1:6250-6401 GCA_001791715.1 Candidatus Uhrbacteria bacterium RIFOXYB2_FULL_45_11
TCAACAACAGCCAACTTGGCTATTGGTGGCGCTCTTACAACAGGTAACTTAGTTCTCGGCGGCACTTCCATGGCTGCTGGTGTGACAACTATTTACGGAGGAACGGCAACAGGCGCTGGTACAGCTGCCGCTATTTCTTTGACTCCAGGAA
>MGFD01000047.1:6450-12681 GCA_001791715.1 Candidatus Uhrbacteria bacterium RIFOXYB2_FULL_45_11
TCTTGGAACATCAACGGGTGCACAAACAGTTAGCATCGCTGGTGGAGCTGCAGCAAAGACTGTTAGTATCGCTACTGGTAACACAACGGGTGTTATCACAATCGGTGCTACAGGCCAAACAGGTAACGTCACGATCTATGGACCTGACACAACTGGTGCAGGTGCAATCTTCAACAACTCAACAACATCTAACCTCGCAATGGGTGGAGGTCTTACAACAGGTAACTTGGTTCTTGGTGGTACAGGAATGACCTCTGGTGTAACAACCATTTATGGTGGTACAGCTACAGGTGCTGGTACAGCTGCTGGTCTCTCTTTGACTCCAGGAACAGCTGGTACAATCGTGATTGGTAAAACTGACGGAACAGGAGCAATCACTCTTGGTGCATCTTCCGGAGCCTCACAAGTAGTCAACGTTGGTACAGGTAGCGGAGCAACTCAGACAATAAATATTGGTGGTGGCGCAGGAGTAAACACAATCAATATTGGTACCGGTACTACAGGAGTAGAAACAGTTCACATTGCCGACGATGCTTCTTTGGCGAACTTTGTTACAATCGGTGGTGCATCTACAGTAATAACTGTAGGCGGACGTTTGATGAAATCAATAAACACTGGATTAACAGCTCTTGCTGGTGGTGCTCAGGCAGGAACCGCTCTTACAAAAGATATCAATATCGTTACTACTGTTGCATCTGTTGGTGATAGTGTGCAATTACCTGTTACATTTTCAGGTATGGACATTACGATTATTAACCGCGCAGCAAACAGTTTGAATGTCTTTGGACAGACAGGTGATGGTATCAATGGTGGAGGCGCTAACGCTGCATATGCAGTTGCCGCGAACGTTGCTGTTCGTTGTATAGCAACGGGAGAGGCGGCGGCATCGGTTTGGGAATGTCAAAAGACAGCTCGATAATCCATCTTTAGAAGATGTTTAGATAACAACAAAAGAGCCATTTGGCTCTTTTGTTGTTTCGTGTGGATATTCAATCCTTTACTTTTTGTGACTATTTGTTAAAATAGTGCTGTTATTATTGATAAATATAGATCTTGTATGAAAGATAAATTGATGCAGTTTGTCATCTTGGCTTTAAGCATCGGTCTTCTTGTTGGTGGAATTTCAGGATACGAATATGCTAAAAAGCAGTTAGGTGGCATCAAAGAACAAGTTGGCGTTGTACAAAATTCCACGTACCAAGCAGTTTTTCTTGCACCAGGTCAGCTCTATTTTGGTAAACTCTCCGGAGAGGGGACAGACCATCCTGTATTAAGAGATGTCTATTACTTACAAGCAGGACAAGAACAAGTAAAAAACGCTCAGACCAAACTTATTAAACTCGGAGATGAAATCCAGGGTCCAAAAGATGAAATGCGTTTGAATCCAAGTCAGATTTTGTATGTTGAGGATTTGAAGGATGATGGAAAAGTTGTGCAAGCAATTAAATCCTATACAAAATAGTCATACGTGTGTATGTGCAAAACAATCTGGGAAAATCTCAGATTGTTTTGTTTTGATTCGCATCGGCGTATAATGTTCTTACTATGAAAAATCTCTTTCTATTTCTTGTGAGTGTTGGTTTTGTTTTTGCGGCGCATTCTGTTTCTGCGGCAGATTGGAGTGCGCTTTCTACGGGAGATGTTCAATCGCTGCGCACCATGGTGCAAAGTGGAAATCATCTTGTTGTGGCGGGAAACGGTGGGGCGATTTTGTATTCTGTGGATGATGGAAAAACATGGGTAAAATCATTTAGTGCGCCAAACGTGACGTTTTTTGATTTTGCAACATTGCCAGATGGCCGATTGCTTGCTATTGGCTCAAACGGAATTCATGAGGCTTCTTCAGACAATGGATTAACTTGGTCTCCGTTTAGTTTTGGAATCACACAAAATATTTACAACATCGACATGAAAAAAACGACCAGTTCCAACACGGGATATCTGGTTGGAGCAAGTGGAATGTTTTATCACTACGCGAATGCTTCAGGGAATTGGGAGTCTGTTTCATTAGGAATCACAACAGATCTGTATGGCACAGAGGATCGTGGGGATGGAACCGGTTGGATTGTGGGAGCAGATGGGGTTATTTACAAGATTTTATCCAGCGGCACATCAAGAGCTGAAATAGAAAGTGGAACAAATGAAACGTTGCGATCAATTCGATTTATTTCAGCAACACATGGATTCATTGTTGGTTCCATGGGGACAATTTTGAAAACCACGGATGGCGGAGCTACTTGGAGCGCTGTTTCTTTACCAGGACTTTCAACGCAACTTTTGTATTCCATAGACGTTTTTGAAAATAGAGTTGTTATTGCGGGTGATAAAGTTTTAATTGATTCATCGGATGCGGGTGCAACGTGGCATGTCAAAACATATGAGGCAAGCACAAAATCGTTTTTTGGTGCTTTCGCAAAAGATGCGACACACGCATATGCTGTCGGATCTGATTACGATGTTACCTCTCTCATCTATCAACTCGCAGAACCGACCGTAGCTCCTCTTCCACCTCCGGTTATTACACCTCCCGTTACGGGCACAGCTCCACAAAGTTCGCTCATTAAGCTTGCATGCGGTCTGAATGCGGGGGTAAATGATCCGTGTAAAGCCGTTTATTACTATGCCACAGACGGTAAACGACACGCGTTCACAAACGATAAAGTCTTTTTCACATGGTTCTCAGATTTCTCCTCTGTAAAAGAGGTGTCGGCAGAATTCATGGCGTCTCTTACGCTCGGAAAAAATGTAACATATCGTCCTGGAGTGAAAATGGTTAAATTTCAAACATCTCCGCAAGTGTATGCCGTTGCAAAAGGCGGAGTACTCAGACCGATTCTTTCCGAGTCAATCGCAAGCGCACTGTATGGCACAGACTGGAACAAAAAAATCGACGACATAAGCGATGTTTTTTACGGAAACTACACGTTTGGAGAACCGGTTGTGTATGCGGCTGATTATGATCCGTTCCAGGAACGGACGATGATCGCAACAATCAGCGATAATTTTTAACATTTTCGTAGCCCGGGGCTTCAGCCCTGGTTTTCACATGATCAATCATCCGATCCGAAAACCACACAGACGAGACCGAATAGTCTATCGAGGATGTGAATTCTATGCGATGACGTGTTGTGTGAAGAATCGTGCGTCATTGTTCGTGACACAGGAAATAGTTGAAACGTTCAAAATACATCTGCTGAATGCATTGCAAAAGAATCATTGCGATGCATTTGTGTTTTTATTCATGCCTGATCATGTGCATATTCTCCTTGCAGGAAAGAATGAACAAGCGGATCTGTGGCGATGCATGGTTGATTTCAAGCAAGCGTCAGGTTTTTGGTTATCGAAAAACAGATCTCGTTATCAATGGCATACGGATTTTTACGATCAGCGGATAGCTTCCAGGGGTGATGCCTATCGATATATGGATTATATTTTGAAGAATCCTGTGCGAGCGGGGTTGGTTTTAGATTGGAAGCTGTATCCATTTAAGGGTTCGACGGTTTATGAGTTGGATGCTTTGTTGGATGTGGGGAACCAAGGCTGAAGCCTTGGGTTACGAAAATATGCTACAATGTGTGAGGTCTATGGTTGTCTTCTTATCTCGAAAAACGCAAGCGTTTTTACTCGTTGCCGTCTTTTTTGCGTCGGGTGTGTTTGTTGTTCATGCGCAGGCGGCAAAAGATCCGTTTGTGTCAGAATTGTGGTATTTGAATGCGATTCATAATCCAACAGAAACGTCTTCGGGAAAAGAATCAATCGTTGCGGTTTTGGATGCCGGGTTTGATATGACGCATGAAGATTTAGCAGATCAATACTGGGTGAATGCAGGGGAAATCGCAAATGATCACAAAGATAATGATCACAACGGATATGAAGATGATGCGCGTGGATGGGATTTTATCGACAATGACTCAAATCCAAGCCCAGACATTTCTGATCCAAGAGCAGATGACACAATCGTCTCTCACGGAACGCTCCTCTCGGGAATAATTGCCGCGCAGGCAAATAACGGAAAAGGAATCGTTGGTATTGCGTCACAGACAAAAATCATGCCGCTTCGGATTTTGGATTCAAAAGGAAAGGGAACAACGGCACAGGTTCGTGATGCAATTACGTATGCGGTAAAAAACGGAGCAGACGTCATTAATTTGAGTTTGATTTCCACAAAGCCAGATGATTCATTGCAACAAGTCATTGGTTGGGCGGCGGATCAGGGGGTTGTTATTGTGGCGGCGGTTGGAAATAGTAACCTCGATTTAGATCGAGACCCAACGTTCCCAGCTTGTTTTGATACGCGCATCGGAAAAAATAGCGTTATTGGTGTTGCGGCACTCGATAAGAACGGAAAAAAAGCTGCGTTTTCAAACAGTGGTTCAAATTGTGTAGATATTTCCGCTCCGGGCGTGAACATTTTTGGAGCGGTATTTCACGATGATACGAATTTCTTATACTCCACATCTTACGGAAGTCCGTTTGAAGGAACATCCATTGCCGCTCCGATGGTCTCTGCTGCAGCTGCCAGATTACGCAGTGTTTTTCCGTTATTAACGCCAAGTCAGATTCGATTATCGCTCATGCTTTCCGCTGATCCGATTTCAGGCGTTACACCAGAAGAGCGTCGAGCATTGGGGGCCGGCTCATTAAATATTGAGCGCGCATTACAAACGGCCGCTGTTTTTGCAGGAAGCGTTTCAGGCGGAACGACGCATAATGTGAATCAGCATCCTTCCGGTTCATTGATTGTTGCGCAAGGAAAGGGAACAGAGCCGATCGTGAAGCGTGTGAACGGGAATGGAAAAGAACTCGCATCGTTTTTTGCCTATGACAAAAAATTTCGTGGGGGCGTCCGTGTCGCTGCAGGAGATGTAAATGGGGACGGAACAGAAGAGATTATCACAGCAGCAGGAGCAGGTGGTGGGCCACAAGTGCGTGTCTTTGATTTGGCAGGGAAGCCCATGACCCAGTTTTTTGCGTTTAATGTTTCAGATCGTTATGGAATTTTTGTGTCAGCGGGAGATGTTAACCGTGACGGGATCGATGAAATTTTGGTCACACAAGATCAAGGAGGAAACGGACAGGTTCGTATTTTTACGATGCGTGGTGAAATGATCGGATCGTTTTATCCGTTCGGGCGCACGGAGCTTCCTGTGTTTGTGACGGTCGGAAATTTTGATGATGATGCGGACGCGGAAATTGCTTCTTCGCTTGGGGGAAGTGACAAAAAACATCGCATTAAAATTTTTGATGCAAACGGAAGATACGTTCGTGATTTCGCTGCTCTTACGTTTTTAAAAACGGGATTACGCGTTTCAACGGTACGGTTGCGTGATCAAAAACAGGATCAACTTTTAGTTTCAGCTGATTCAGGATCGGCTCCGTGGGTGGCGATTTTTGACGCATTGGGAAATCTTAAGACTTCTTCCCCCGTTCTTCCTCAGAATTTTTTGGGAGGGATTCAAGCAGTTGCAGGAGATGTGAATGCAAACGGCGTGATTGAGGTGTATACAGCGCCTGTTTTGAATGGCGGTCCGCAAGTGCGCGCGTTTGATGACTCTTTTAAAGTGGTAGGTGGATTTTTTGCCTATGATAAAATGGGAAGAAGCGGGCTTTCTCTTGCAACGTGGAATCCTTAGATCTCAAATAAAATGAAAACATTTTCTCGAAACATTGTTCTTTCCTTTCTTCTTTCGTGGTTTATTGTCACGCCTGTTTTTGCGTCGGTCATGATTACGGATGATAAGTACTTTAGCGAGCAATGGTATTTGCAGGCCATTCAGGCGCCATCCGCATGGCAAACCGTAACAGGATCTTCTGATGTGATTGTTGCGGTTTTGGATACGGGATTTGATACGAATCATCCCGATCTTTTGGAAAATAAATGGATTAACACAAGAGAGGTTGCGGAGAACGGAGCAGATGATGACGGAAACGGATTTATTGATGATGTGCAAGGTTGGGATTTCATTGATCATGACAACACACCAGAACCTACCATCTCAGAAACATATGATGAAGGCGCTGTTTCACACGGAAGTGTGATTGCGGGAATTATTGGAGCAACAACAAATAACGGAAATGGTATTGCGGGAATAAACTGGAACGTAAAACTCATGAACGTTCGTATTTTGAATAACATGGGTGAAGGAAATTCTGTGACGGCGCGTGAAGGGATTCAATACGCGGTGAAAAATGGTGCAAATGTTGTGAACCTGAGTTTTACAGGATTTGATA
>MGFD01000047.1:12774-13159 GCA_001791715.1 Candidatus Uhrbacteria bacterium RIFOXYB2_FULL_45_11
ACGTGGATTTGACGCCAATTTATCCCGCATGCATCGGACATGGTCAACCGAACAACGGCATCATTGGTGTGTCTGCCACAGACAGAACGGATACAAAATCTGATTTTTCAAATTATGGTGCAACGTGTACAGACATCGCTGCACCAGGTGAAGATATTTTGAGTACGGTGTATCAAAATAATGCATGGGCTCCGTTTGTACACGGGTTTTATCAAGATCGTTGGTCTGGAACATCCATGGCCGCACCGATGGTTTCTGGAGCAGCGGCATTATTGCTTTCCGCATCGCCGCACTTAACGCCTATACAATTAAAAAATGTACTGCGATTGTCTGCAGATCCTGTTCATGTGACGGGGGATGCAAGCGGAAAAATGGGGGCAGGACG
>MGFD01000047.1:13171-15919 GCA_001791715.1 Candidatus Uhrbacteria bacterium RIFOXYB2_FULL_45_11
AAAAGCGTTGACGCTCGCAGAAGAACTTTATCCGGCAGAAGCGAAGTCTGGTTCGCTTATTAAATTGACGTGCCCTGTTAAGGCGGATCTGAATGATCCTTGTAAGGCTGTTTATTTTTACGCAAGTGACGGAAAACGACACGCGTTTCCAAACGATAAAGTGTACTTTACGTGGTTCACAGATTTTTCTGCCGTAAAAGAAGTTTCTTCCGAATTTCTTTCCTCGTTGTCACTTGGAAAAAACGTCACCTACCATCCCGGAACAAAACTTGTAAAATTTCAGACCGTTCCGACGGTTTTTGCCGTAGAAGCAAAAGGTGTGTTACGTGCACTTGCCACAGAAGAAATAGCCGCATCGTTGTACGGTCCGAATTGGAATAAATACGTTGATGATATTTCGGATGTCTTTTTTGGAAATTACACATTTGGAACAAAGATCGAAACAGCTTCCAATTATTCTGTCGCGGGAGCTTCTGTTTCTGTGACTGGACTTGATCAGAACTTTTAACCGTCTTTTTCTTTGGCCTCTCAAGCTTCTCCAGCCTCTCTGGCTTCTCAAGCATTTTCCCGCTACAATACCCCATATGCCTCAAGCTTTGACCTTTGAAAAAAAGAATGTTCTTGTGACCGGTGGTGCCGGATTTTTGGGCTCTCACGTCTGTGAAGCCATGCTCAGAGACGGACATCATGTTATCTGTGTTGATAATTTTGCAACGTCAGACGTAAAAAATATTGACTCTCTTTTACAGAATCCCAATTTTCGATTTATCCGATTGGATGTCAATCAACCATTTGATCTTGATCAATTCACAGAGCTCGCAGAATTCAAATTGCCGTTTCAGGGGATTCAAGAAATTTATCACCTTGCATGTCCAACCTCCATCAAAAAGTTTGATCAGTTTAAAATTCAAACATTGCTTTCAAACTCCATTGGAAATTTTTACGTGTTAGAACTTGCAAAAAAATACCGATCAAAGATTTTGCTTGCATCAAGTTCTGTTGTGTACGGCGCACGTGTAGATGGCAAAGCGTCTGTTTCAGAAGAGGAACAAGGAACAACAGATCAACTTTCTCCGCGCGCGTGTTATGACGAGGGTAAGCGTTTTGCCGAAACCATGTTTGAAACATATCGCCAAGTACATGGACTTGATATTCGCATCGCACGCATTTTTAGAACATACGGCCCGCGCATGCCTTTGTTTGATGGCCAACTCATTCCAGATTTTATTTTGGATGCCCTTGATGGAAAAGATTTGGTCTTGCATGGAGGATTAGAATTTCGTTCCGCGCTTTGTTACGTGACAGATGTTGTGGACGGCATGATGCGTGTCATGAAGGCAGTAGAATATCCAGGGCCGGTGAATTTGGGGTCGGATGTTGACTTGTTGCTCCGTGATGTGGCACAAAAGGTTATCGACATGACGGGATCGACCTCTAAAATGGTGGAAGGTGAGAATTTTGCCTTTTTGTCTGAGCTCGCCCTTCCAAACATCAATCGCGCAAAAGAACTTGGATGGTTTCCGCTTGTGAGACTAGAAGATGGATTGCGTCGAACGGTTGAATACTTGAAAGCAAATAAAATTTTGTTGACGAATATGTAGAAAAAGGCTGGAGAGGTCGGAGAGGCTTGAGAGGCAGGAGATGCGAAGAAAAAGCATTTCAGAAAGCCCCTCTCGCCCCTCTCGCCTCTCAAGCCTCTCTCGCCTTTCCCTATGAAAATCGTAGCTGTTATTCCGGCGTATAAAGAAGCAACCCAGATCGCGGACGTTCTTACACGTACGCGGTCTTTTGTTGATGAGATAATTGTGGTGAATGATGGTTCTCCTGATGAAACGGCAGAGGTCGCTTCAACGCACGACGCGATCGTTGTCTCGCATGTCATCAATCGCGGACTCGGAGCCGCGATCGGAACCGGATTTGCGTTTGCAAAAAAGCGCGGAGCGGACGTTGTGATTACGCTTGACGCAGACGGACAACACGATCCCGCAGAGATTCCAAAGTTTATCGAAGCTGTTAAGGGTGGAGCGGATGTTGTGATTGGTTCTCGTATGCTGACACGCACAGGAATGCCGTGGTACCGACAAGTGGCAAACATGCTCGGGAATATTTCAACGCTCGTCTTATTCGGTGCGTATGTCACAGACAGCCAATCCGGTTTTCGTGCGTTCTCTCGAGCAGCTCTCGACAAAATTGAGATCAAAACGAACCGCATGGAAGTGTCATCAGAGCTTATTGCAGAAGCAAAGCATCATGGATTTAAAATTGTGGAAGTGCCAATCAAAGCGATCTATACAGATTACTCACTCTCAAAAGGCCAGAGCTTTTTTGTGGGAATTAAGACGCTGTTTAAACTCGTGTTAAGACGTATAACGATGTGATGAAGCAGAAAGTAGAGAGTAGAAAGTAGAAAGGGGTTTGGAAATTGTTTTTATCTTTTTGCTTCCTCCTTTATGCTTTCTACTTTCTACTCTCTCCTTTCCCTCCCCCTATGACCATCATTCAATTTCTTCTCGTGGTCTTCGCATTATTCGCGATCACAAAAACGTTTCGACAATTTAAAAACGGAAAACTGACTCTCGCATTTCTTTTTTTATGGATCCTGTTTTGGGCGATTGTTGGAGTCGTTGTTGTGCTTCCGCAGACCACAGACACACTCGCGCGTTTTGTTGGAGTTGGTCGTGGAGTAGATGCCATCATGTATCTTTCCATCATCGCTCTTTTTTACGCTGTGTTTCGATTGCTCGTACG
>MGFD01000047.1:16145-18239 GCA_001791715.1 Candidatus Uhrbacteria bacterium RIFOXYB2_FULL_45_11
TTTGCATGTCTGGATGCGCTTGATTACCCGCGCGATCGTCTCGAAATCATCGTCGTTGATAACGCATCTACGGACGGCTCGCAAGAATGGCTCGCAAAGCGTACGGACATTACCTATTTTCCAAACGACAAGAACCTTGGCTTTGCAGAAGGGAACAACATGGGAATGAACCATGCGCTCTTGAATGGTGCGGATTATGTGTTTTTGCATAACAATGATTTGAAGCTCGAGCCAGGTGCAATTCGTGAAGCGGTCACGCTTGCGGAATCAGATCCAAAAATTGGATCTGTTCAATCGTTCATGAAACTCTGGTCTGATCCGGATCGCGTAAACTCTACAGGCGGAATGGTGCACTTTCTCGGATTCGGATTTGTGCGCGATAACGGCGCGCTTGCTGCGGATGTTACAGCGAAAGACGGAAGTGAAATTGCGTACGCGTCTGGCGCAGCGGTTCTGTATCGAGCGAGTGTGCTTCAAGAAGTTGGTCTTCTCGATCCGTTTTTATTTCTCTATCATGAAGACCTCGAGCTTGGTTGGCGTATTCGTCTCGCAGGATTCAAAAATGTCTTCGCAAGAAACTCGGTCACGTATCACAATTACAAATTCAAACGTGCGTTCGCAAAGTTTTATTGGATGGAACGTAATCGTTACATTGTTCACTTTACGCATTTAAAACTCGCGACGATTCTTTTACTCGCTCCATTTTTATTTGGAATGGAAATCATGATGCTCACGTTTTCGCTTAAAGGCGGCTGGTGGAAAGAAAAGTTCGCCGCGTACAGAGATGCACTGAATCCGGCCGTGTGGAAGCATATTTTCGATGGGCGCAAAACATCCGCGCATCTTCGGAGAGTATCCGATCGCGAGATCGTTCGTATGTTCACCTCAAAAGTTGAACACCAAGAAACATCAAGTTTCATCGTCGACAAAATCGGAAATCCGTTGTTGACGATTGTGTGGTTTGTTTTGAAAAGAGTTATTTGGTGGTAATGATATGATGGAGCACGAACGAAGAGAAATTCCCATGAGTGAACGTCGTCCTATTGGCGATGTGATTTTAGGAATGCGAGATCCTCGTGAGATGACGAAAGAAGAGTTTGAAAAATCTCCCGACATTTTATTTCATGGAAGCGCAACACCTCTCGAATTTCGTCCAGTGTTTAATTTTCGCGATGATGAATATCTGCGAGAGAATGACGGAAGCACAACACTTGGTAACGGATTTTATACAACATCAAGTCGAGAGGATGCCGAATGTTATTCGGGTGTGCGTAAATCACAGGGAGAAACAAGACAATTCGTGAGTGAAGTTTTGCCATTTAACGCACGTGTGTTGGATTTGCGCTGGAAGGATGATAAATCAAAAAATGCTGCTGTGCCTACTGAACTTGCAAAAGCTTGGACGGAATATTTCAGCCAGTATTTGAAAACGCGCAAGCCTCGAGAAAATACTTGGCTTGGCTCGATGATTGAGCAAATGGAGACCGATTATCCAAATTTTTTGCAGCGTGCATTAAAAGAAGATAGCATTGATTTGCGTGTACTTTTACAAACATCTCCACATCCAAAACTACAAAGTAAAAATTTGCCCAGTCCCGTATGGAGTCTTTTGTTCTCAGAATTTATGATTTCACAAGGATACGATGGATTGATTTATAATGAGGGTGGTGAAGGATGGAATGCAAACGATGCAACACGTGTTTTTTATAACCTGAAAAAAATTGGAACGTTTGAGAGTTGGCAAAAAGGAGAGGGGTATGATGAATAAACAAAACAGTGTTCCATTCTGTTAAAGTGTTTGAATATCCCTATGACGTATTTGAATGATGTACGCCCACATATCGAATATCATTCTAAATAAAAAGAAAAAACCCCCGACGAAGACGAAACATCGCAAGGGTTTTTTCATGGTGATATAACAAAGATACCTGATCATTTTTTTTCTGCCAAGATTCTTATGTCCGTATCCTCCCCTAAAATCGCCCACGTTGTCTGTACCTATCCGCCATACCGTGGCGGGATGGGCAAGGTTGCGTTTGAATATACAGAGCGATTGCGCGCGCGGGGTTATAACGTGCATGTATTTACGTCGCA
>MGFD01000048.1 GCA_001791715.1 Candidatus Uhrbacteria bacterium RIFOXYB2_FULL_45_11
AGATGTCCCCATGGCCACTCTAGAACTGTCCGCAAGTTTTCCTCCAGATTTTCATCTTGTCTCATCGGTTCCAGAAGCGAATGATAAAAACGTTTGGACACTCGGATCCCTCACCCCAAAATCAGATGGTGTGGTCACCGTAAACGGAATCTTTCTTGCAGAAGTTCCCTCAACAGAAAAACTTCAAGCGCTCTTTACCTACAAACCAGCAAACTTCAATTCATCCTTTCAAGCCATTCAAACTTTGAACGTCAACGTCAGCGACTCCATTTTACAAATGACCATGAATGGTCCAGACCAAACGTTACCAGGTGATGAAGTGGAATATGTTATAAGCGTTGGCCACGCACAAAAAGATTCTGCACAAAATCTGCGTGTCATTCCGGAATTACCTCAAAACTTTGCGGTGACAGGAACAAATCCCGCTTTTGAAAACGGAAAAAATTACTGGAGCCTTTCCGCACTTGATCCAAACCAACCAAAAACCTTTACCGTAAAAGGTTCCTACACCGCTTCTGCAACGGGGGAACAAACCATGAAGGCGTCTGTCGGGTTTGTTTCAGACAATGTGTATCTCAAACAAAAAGATGCGGAGGTGAAGACCACGATGCAAGGTGGATCCATTGCGTTTCATCTCATTGTGAACGGGTCCAACACCGACCAAACCGTTGATCCCGGAAAAGCGCTTCGTGGTTCAATCGACTACACAAACCAAGCAAAAGAAACCGCTCGTGATGTTTCCTTCACCCTCGCTCTTGATGGCAAAGGCTCACTCCCGATTGACTGGGCGCGCGCAGAACTGAAAAGTGGAAAACGCAACGGAAATCAAATCGTTTGGGACGCAGCAACGCTCAACAAATTGAAATCGCTCAAACCAAACGATTCAGGCATCATTGATTTCTCTCTTCCCCTTTTGACAGGATCAAACACCGCAGATCATTTCACGATGACCCTGACCACGCGTGTTGGTTCGCTCGGAGAATCCACTGACGCTCGAACGATCTCTGCAACACCAATACTCATCTCCATCAATTCACAAATTGGATTCCGATCGGAAGTGAGATATTTTACAACAGAAGGGATCCCCGTTGGGACAGGACCACTTCCACCAACGGTCGGAAAAACTACGGCCTATCGTGTTTATTGGAACATCACAAACACCATTCATGATTTGTCCGACGTAAAAATCACCACCACCATTCCTGCAAACGTGATGTGGATGAACAAGAATCTTGCGGACATTGGTGCGGTCGCATACAAAGGTGCGGACGAATCCATTACATGGGCAATTCCAAAACTTCCAAAATCCATCAATCAAGCGGGCGCCTGGTTTGATGTCTGGATCAAGCCAACAGAATCAGACGTTGGAACCGCCATGCCGCTTACAAGCTCAACCACCTTTACCGCAAAGGACACGAGCACTTCACAGATCATCACAAAAACAACAGACGCTCTCACAACAAATTTAATCACCGATGAATTTGCGAGCGGAAAAGGAACGGTTACAAAATAACAAAAAAACTCGATGCACCCGCGTCGAGTTTTTTAATTAATCACGTCGTTCGCGAGTGATGTGATTTAACACGTCGTTCGCGAACGACGTGTTAAAAAAAGCGCGAATCATGGATTCGCGCTTACGATTAATTCTGCCAGCAGACGGTGTTGTATTCAACCAAAATGAGCTTTCCCTTTTCTGGTGAATATCGATACACCATGATGGAACAATTTTTTGGGTTCTGTTCCTTGTCCGCAAGGAAGGCTTCGATTTGTTCCAAACTGAGTTCATCAAGGTACATGCGTGCGCATTGGATCACGCGGCCATGCGTAAAGACGAACACACACTTCCCGGAAAATCGTTTGAACAGATCCGTAAAGGCGCCGATGAGACGCTTCTCAAGCACGTCCGCGAGGCTCTCGCCACCGGCTGGACGTGCATAATAATCGCCAACCAAATCCCAGTACGGCTGTTGGTATGGAAAATTCTTCTCCACCTCTTCGCGAGGCATGAGATACGTATGTCCCGCTTCGCGCTCGCGAAAACGACGATCTTCCGTCACTGGAATCATGGCACCACCATAGGCCCCCATGACTTCACGCATCGTTTGTCGCGTACGCACGTGACCTGAATGGATCACCGCATCCGGAAATCCAAACTTCATCCGTAGAAATGCGCCACTCTGCAACGCTTGCCTGTGACCATCTTCCGAAAGAACAATGCGATGATCTGGTCGTCGCTCTGCCTCCGCAATCTGATCATGACATTCCAAAAACAACTTGCCGCCATACGCTTTATTATTCTGAGACTCCGCGTGTCGCATAAACACAAGACACGTCGGGAATCCAAGCAATGGACGCAGAAAAGGCACGTCTACACAAAACGTTCGCCAAAGTACAAGGAACCATGCCATCATCAATCCTCCATCAAATGAACAACTCCGAACACCTGTCCGGCCTGAGAGTATGTCAGAAAAAGGCAGTCCGGTCAAGGAATACAAAGAAAAACACGACCGTTGGGAGGTCGTGTGAGAAACGTGTATCTATTTGTCCTTGAGAATCTCCATGGCAGCATCGGCACCAGGAACATGATTCATGTAAAGCATCACGGCAAACAATAGAGCCGCAACTCCAAGGTAGGTCGTTGCCGAAGAAAGAATCTGTTTCAAATTCATTTGGGGACACTCGAGGATCTGGACATCATTGAGATGTACTTCTATGAGATCATTCAATTGTTTTGGATTCACTGTCGCACGAGCTTCTTGTCGCATGTGCTCAGCATCTTCTCCGGTCAATCCTTCTTCTTTGATGATATTTTCAATGTGCTCCATGAATTCAGGTTCTCGTTCCTGAACGACACGAAATATGTGTGCATGTGCCTGTTCTCGTTTTTTTCGAATATTTTGTTTCCGATAAAAAAGTTCAAAGAACAGTTCGAGACCGCCCACAATCACCAAGAATCCGAACAGCCCGACCTGATAAACGATCGCGATGTAAAGACTTACCACAAACCCAAGGATCATGAACACAAGACCAAGATGTGAGTGGAACGAAAACGCAATCGATTTCACAATACGGCCGCCGTCGAGTGGATTCATGGGTAGCAAATTGAAGAGATTGATCATCGCCATCCAACTTGCAACAGCAGCAAAAAACGGATTTGCCGTAACGCCGTATGCAACGACAGCAAGCAACGAAAGACCAAGTCCCCAGACGGGTCCCATGATCGCAACGAACTGTTCGTCGTTTCGTGTTTTGAATTCTTCGTCCGTCACGGCAGCGGCGCCAAGAAACGGAATGAAGTAAATCCCCTTTGTTCGCATACCACACTTCTTCATTGCCCAGATGTGTCCACTTTCATGGACGAACACCATAAACAAAATGAGAAAGGCGAATTGCCAGGTAAACAAATAAGAATATGCTCCAAGCGATGCTGCGACCATGATCCCCTTTCCGGCCTTCAGGCCCTTCAAGAGCTTGAAACCGAATCCAAGAATCTTTGGACCGAGTTTGATTGCAAGCGCATACAAACCGAATTTCGCATTTGCCACTGCTTTTTCCTCCTGCTTAACACACAATTCTTCGCCGCACCTTGCGGACGATTACCAAATATTGATTCGATAATGCCTGAGATTAAGACGAAAAGAGAAGTTTGTCAATGAAAAAGAAGCCGTTTGGCTTCTTAGGATTCTTTCGAAAGTAGTGCTGTCAGGATCATTCCAAGGTTCGCCCAGTCTGTGAGCGGACGTGAGAGAAGTTCTCGGACTGTGTAGATTTCAACGTATGTCCGTTCTGTGTCTTCGATCACGCCATGTGCAATTCCTTCTTGCGCGCGCAGGAAACGAATTTCGTCGTCCGTGATTTCACAGGCAAAGACGTGCGAGAGGTGTGTCGAGAATGTTGCGGCCACTTGGCGGACGCCGAGAAATTTTAGGCGATTGCCGGCGACAGTGAATCCTGTTTCTTCTGACAACTCATGCGCAGCCGTCTCAAAAACATCATCCGTCGACTTCCAGGACGATCCACCCGGAATTTCACGCACGAAGTAATCACCCACCGCTGCCGGCGAGCGAAACTCGCGAACGATCGCGATTTCCGTATCAAGAATATTCTTGGATGTAGGATGATACGCAACGATCGACGAAACATCCGGCCGCGCCAGAATGAACTCGTTTGTTTTGTTTCGACCCTCATTTGCAATGAACACATTCACACGCACGGCGTACGAAAACAGAAAACTGTTTTTGGGCCCCACGCAAAACGTCCAAAGAACATGTGCACCATCCAGACGATTGCCCGCGAGTTTCTGCGCCGTGATCCACGACTGAAATTGTTTCGTCTTCCAAACCAGAAGCGGAACATCCCGTTCGCCACCCGTGCGTTCAGCGCCCGCACCAATGCGATCAATGGCGCACGCAAGTGTTTCGCGCAGATCATGGAAACGCGGAATGAATTGCTTATCCGCATGCATAGCCATGTACCGCATGTTTGGTGCGTCCATCGGATAACCGAGTACGACTTTTCCAGACTCAAGGTACATACCGTACTCGATGTTCGTTGTGAGCGCCGGAAGCGACGTCATGTCGCGCGGAACCCAGAATACGATGACATCACACATGTCGAGGTACTTCTTTTCCCAATCGACCTGGGCATCAAATCCATGTCGCCAATCTTCACGATCAATCGGAAGTGGAACAAAGACCACGCCGTCGTAGTCAAGATTTTCAAGATGCACGAGCGCCTCCGGTCGCCAATCGTAATGCGAAGGATCGCGTGGCGAAGGGCCGGCAAGAAAAATGCTTTTTAAGAATGTTTCGGGCGGCGTATGTGGAACGTAAACGACCTGCATTTTGGACATGTGAAACTCCTGTTTCCTCTGCTCGTCATTGTGACGAGGGCGGACTTTAACCCAAAACAAAAAAGAAGTCGAATCGACTTCTTTTATCACGTCGTTCGCGAGTGCGTGATTTATCACGTCGTTCGCGAACGACGCGATTTATCACGTCGTTCGCGAACGACGTGATTTATCGCATCATTCTTCTCATCGCTCGCACAAAACGGTACGTCGCATAACGCATCGGTTTCAAAACTACGTCGAATGCGTCTGGATAGGACACTTCTTCTCCACCGAATCCTCGTTTGAATCGAGAGATTCCCGCCCATGTGTGATTCGCTGGCGCGTCGAGTGGCGCAACGCCCCACCAGTCATAAAATTTGATTCCCTTCGACTGCGCATCTTTCATGAGTTCGAAGTGTAACAAATACGGTGCCATTAAATTTCGTTTTACATTCGAAGACGCTCCATGTAAATACGTTCGCGTGTCCCCGAAGTCAATCATGATGTTTGCCGCAAGAATATCATTCTCGTGTTTTGCGATCGCAAAAAATGCAACACCGCTTTCAATCATCTTTCGATAATATTCTTTTCCATGCAACCGAAACGCATCGCGCGACGCGGTCGCTTCAAACACGGGCCACACTTCATCGATTGTTGCAGATCGCATTTCAATCTTCACTCCTTTCTTCTCCGCAAGACGAATGTTGTACCGCGTTTTCTCATGCATGTTAGAAAGAAGTTCGTCGGTCGAGATCGTAAGATTTGTGATGAGCGTGTGAGCAGGTTGAACATTCTCCGTCCGCGTTACCCCTCTCCTCATCGAGGGGAGGGCATGGGAGGGGTGTTCCGACGCGAGTTCAGTGCGAATAAACAAATCATTTTTGGAACTCGCTCCACTGCATATAATCATGTTCTTCTCCGTAACACCTCTCCCCCCGCCCTCTCCCTGCCTGCCGGCAGGCAAGGCTTCGAAAGGAGAGGGGGCCAGGATCGGACCGCGTGGAACATACGCATACGTTCCAAAATGTGGGATCGTTTTTTGCATCACCTGTGCGACCGCGATTATGTTGGGAGGGGCTTGCCCCTCCCCTACATCTGACATCCATGCAATGCGATTTATAATCCCCTCGCCCTCTCCGACCTTTTTCATAAACTCTCCCCACGCAAACGATTGCAAAAACCGACCCGAGCGCGGGCCGTGTTTAAGGACAAAGGAGTCCCATGTTTGTTGGTTGAGTTTGTTGTGGACGATTTGCATACAATCAAACGTTTGAGGTACAGATTACAAATGGCTGCATACAGATATA
>MGFD01000049.1 GCA_001791715.1 Candidatus Uhrbacteria bacterium RIFOXYB2_FULL_45_11
AAGATGATTCTTTCGAATCATCTTTTTTGTTTATCATGCCATTTGTGAGTGACGTGATTTATTCCATCTGCTGCTTCACAAACCGTATCGCTGCTTCGCGCGTAAGAATATGTCCATCGAGTTGTTGATCGCGTACCAGTTCAAGGATCTCGCGCACACGCGCGCCTGCGGGAATACCTTGTCGAAGAATATCATCTCCGGTGATGAGTGGGGGAATGGGTTCATGTTCTTCGCATTGCCATTTTGCACAAATTTCCGCGCGGCGTTTTTTTGCAGCGTCTGTGACAGTGTTGTGTCCAAGATGATCAAGAAGGTTCATGTGTTGTGTTCCGCGTGCGCCCAAGAACTGTTTTTCAAAATGAGAGGCACGCATGACAGAAATATTTTGCGGAGTGAGATGTTGTTGTAATCGTTGGATCATCCAAAGGATATGTTCTGTATCCAGCCGACGAGGGGACTGTTTATGAATGGTATCGAGCCCTGTAAAGGAAAGTGTTGTTCGAGCTTCGTCGACCGTAAGTCCTCGTAAAAGCAGAATGATTGCGTGTTCGAGCTGTTCGGGTTTTGATCGTGATACAGGCTCGAGATAATGTGCATCAACCTGAAGGTGTCGCCATACGCTTGGAAATAATTCCTCAAGGGCACCGAGTTCTTGAAGTAGGTGAATGGCTTGTGAAGGATTTGCAAAAAACGCTTTCGAGAGTTCGTCTCCGATGGTTTCACGCGCAACAATATATCCGTTTGCGTTTTCTTCTTTGCGCAAGTGATTTAACTCCGGAACGAGTGCTTTCATTGCTTCAAATGTTTGTGGTTCGATCGTGAAATTTAATTCGCATGCAAAACGAAGTCCGCGCAAGATGCGCGTGAGATCTTCTTGAAATCGTTTGTGTGGATGACCAACGGCGCGGAGCGTTTTGTTTTCAAGATCTTGTTGTCCGCGAAAGGGGTCAATAAGGTTATGCGTGCGAAGATTGAGAGCCAGGGCGTTCACGGTAAAATCACGACGTGATAAATCGTCCGTGATGGGAAGTGTTGCATTGAATTGTGCCAAAACATCACGGTATCCTCCAAGGGAATCTGGAGTGGATTGTTCTGTGCGGGGAAGAGCGATGTCGATCCATGCTGCTTGTGCATTATTTGGTCGAAACTTGATGACACCAAATGTTTTTCCGACAACATCTACACTTCCGTGTTTTTGAAGCCATGCAATGAGCAGGTCGATTTGAATTCCACGAACAACAAAATCGCAATCCACATGATCCATGGGTCGATTTAAAAACCAATCACGCAACGCACCACCGACAAAAAAAACTTCTGCCGTTTTAAAATCGCGCGCAAGGTCCGCGAGAAAAATAAGGGATGGTTTGTGTTGAATCCAAGATAAAAAATCTTCCACTGTTTGCATACGCAATCATTATAGCAAATCATTTTGTTTCGTGTTGGAGAAAATGCTATACTTGCCTTAATCGCTCTCTATTCTTTCGTTGCATTTTTTTATGTCGAGTACATTTTTTGATCATATCACGCGCTGGATGACGTATCTTCTTCTTTTTTTCACTCCACTTTTTTTTCTTCCCTGGGCACAGGATGTTCTTGAGCCGAACAAACAAATGATTCTTGTTGTTTTGACCGTAACCGGACTCGTAGCTTGGTTTGGATCGTGCGTCATGCAAAAACGTTGTGAATTCAGGTCAGGCCTTGTAAATATTGCCCCCGCGGTTTTTTTATTCTGTGTGCTTGTGTCTTCTGTCTTTTCAAAAGCAACGTATCAAACGTGGGTTGGACAATCCTCTCAAGAATACGCAAGTTTTCTTACGATCGCTTTGCTCGTTTGTGTTTTTTATTTATACGCAAACGTTCATGAAGACGTCATCGCACAACGCCATGCACTTTTTGCTCTTCTTTCATCTGCGGCAATTGCAGGAATATTTTCCATGCTGCAGTTGTTTCATGTGTTTCTTTTGCCGTTTGCCTTTGCAAAATCCATTGCATTCAACACAGTCGGAACATTTAGCAGCATGACTCTTTTTCTGCTGATTTCCATGTTTCTTGGTCTTTCGCTTTGGTTAGTTTCGCAGGAAGGAGGGGATCGCATTATTCCTTCGGGGGGAAGTGGGGTTCTTATGCGTGCATTGATTTTTATTGTGTGCCTCATTTCACTTTTTTCGCTTATCGTGGTTGATTCTTGGGTATTTTGGGTCGTAACCATTTTTGGTGTGTTGTTACTTACTTCGTTTGGATTTTTACGAACAAAAGAATTTCCAAGTTCGCGTAGATTTATTTTTCCACTCATTCTTCTTTCTGTTTCCTTGTTTTTCTTATTTCTTCCATCGCCACAACTCTTCAAGCTTCCGCTTCTTGTTTCTCCAAATTTTGAAACGAGCTGGCACGTTGCGCAATCAACACTTCTTTCAAACGTTCCAGACCTGCTTTTTGGATCTGGTCCAGGAACATTTTCCTATCAATACTCGTTATTTAAACCAATGGGGGTAAACGTATCTCCATTTTGGGAGTATGTGTTTGATCGATCTGCATCCGCGTTTTTAACGCGTCTTTCCGATGTTGGGATACTCGGATCGCTCGCATGGGTTGTTTGTATGGGGTGGATTGGAGCGCTTGCCGTGAAGCGATTGGTGAGTGTTCGTGATCACCAAACATGGAAAATGACGTACGTTCTTTTTGTTGGATGGAGCATGCTTGTGCTTACACAGATGCTTTATTCTTCGAACATCACATTTGAATTTTTGCTGTGGGCATTGAGCGGAATGTTGGTTGCACACCTTCTTCCGTCCGTGTGGAAAACAGATTTTGCTCGTTCGCCTAAACTTGGGTTGCTTGCTTCGTTTGTGTTTGTGTTTGGGTTTATGGGGATGTTCGTTTCTGTTTTATTGATGGGGGGCAGATTCTTGGGGGAGAAAGCATTTGTTCAAGCAGTGAAACTTGATGCAAAGCGTAGTGATACACAACAGGTTGTTGGGCATCTTCAAGATGCTGTCCGATTTAACTCGTTGAATGATACGTATACACGCAATTTAAGTTTCGCATTATTTTTGCAGGCATCACAAAAAATCCAAGGATTGAAAGGTCAAAAAATGACGGCGGAACAAACAAAAGATATTTCTGAACGTGTATCTGCTTCTATTCAAATGGGAACGCGTGCAACAGCGTTAGAACCAAACAAAGTTGCAAACTGGCAATTTCTTGGGATGCTTTATCGGGAGGTCATGCCGTTTGCGGAGAATGCGGAAACACTTGCGGCAAATGCATTCACAAACACCATTCGATTAGAACCAACAAATCCTGCACACTTTGTGGATCTGGCGCGCGTGTATCTTGCCGTCTCTGATCGTGCGCGTGCATTAAAACGTTCAGAAAATGCAGATCAAGCAAAACAAGCGGCAGAGCAAGAACAAAAACTTTTGGGAATGACAGAAGAAGCATTGAATCGTGCAATTCAATTGAAAGGAGATTATTTGCCCGCACACTATTATCTTGCGGCAACGTATGATCGTGAAGGAAAGTTGGATCAAGCAACCAAACGTCTTGTCGCTCTTGTAAAAAATGCGCCAAGTGATGTTGGGCTCGGGTTTGAACTTGCACAATTATATATTCGCACAAAAAATCTAGATACCGCGAAACAAGAACTAGAACGATTGATCACCATCAATCCTCAGTATGCCAATGCGCTTTGGTATCTTGCGAGTGTGTATGAGATGCAGAATAATCGTGAAAAAGCGATTGAGTTTGTGGAGAAGGTGTTGAAACTGAATCCAGAAAACAAAGCCGTTCAAGATCGTTTGCAAAAATTACAAACCGGACAAGATGAATCAGCTCTTCCGGAACCTATTCAGCCGCAGGCACAGTCTGTGCGTTAAAAAATATCCCCTCCATGAAAATGGTGGGGATATTTTATTGATGGGCCGAAATGGTTTTTTTGATGTGATCGATGAGCTCGCGTTCTGTTTGTGTGATGGTTTTGTTAGGGAACGTTAGTCGAACTTCCTCATGTGTTCCGGCTGCATGAAACGGGGTACACAAGGTAATGGCATCAAGTGGACGTTCTGTGCGTACAATGGCCTTTATTTCATGCTGTGCAGTTTCAAAAAGAAGAACCGTCACGCGTGCATTTGGGGAAGAGGAAAGAAGTTCATCAATGACATCTGGAAGATCGTGTTCCTCTGCGCCTGCATGCATGAAATCTTGTGCCGAGAGCATGGTCCAGACAAGATGTGTTTGCTCATCTGTTTTCAAACGTGCGAGTGCACGGCCCCACAAACGTAATGTAGAAACGGAACGTGTGCGATACAAATTTTGAATGATGTGTTCGCGTTTTGCTCCGCGCGCAATGAGCTTGCTTGCGGTCTGCAATGTTTTTGGAGTGACATTTTTTGTTTTAAAACTTTTTGTTTTTGCGATCATGCCTGTCAAAAAGGCGGTTGAGATTTCTTCATCCATGAGCCCAGGTTCAATCGCTTCAATCAGATCGTGACAGACTTCGCCGCATGCCGATGCGGTTAAATCAACAACATTGATCTGACCATAGTGTTCGTTTTCTGGTGTGTGGTCGATGTTGATAATAGGGGTGCGGAAAAAGAAGTCTGTGTTTTCTTGATAGAGTTGCGCACAGGATTCGTAATCGGGTGATCCGATACAAATAATAAGATCGTGTTTATATCCAGACGAAGATGTTTTTACGTCCGACGCATCCCAAAAACCTTTTTTGGGAGAGAGATAGACAAACAATTTTTCTCCTTTGAGTTCGTAGGTCAATTCATCGACTTTGGTTTTGGTTGCGTCGAGTTCAATGACAAACTGACGTAAGTTCTCCATGGAGTGTTTGATCTGATCGTGCCCAGCAAGAAAATGAATATTTTTCGGAGCGGCACCGTTTGCGGCAACGATCGTTGGTTTTTTTTCGAGTTTCTCAAGAACGCGCGCAAGACCAATTGCAGAGGCATAATGATCTGCGCTTGCACCAGAGGGTACACAAATAAGCGGACGTGTGCTCCGCTTGAATGCTTCTAAAATTTGTTGAGATTGCGCGAGGGCCATGTTGTTGGGGAAGGTTAGAGAGGCTGGAGAGGCAAGAGAGGCTGGAAAGGCAAGAGTTTCGTGAAAGCCGAATGGTTCGGCATCTCAAGCATCTCCAGCCTCTTTTGCCTTTCAGGCCTTTCCCCTTTCACAAGCATGGGAATGGCGAACTTTAACCCGATAAATGAAATGCGTCAAGCAATGACAACAAATAAAAAAATCGTCATTTTTTTGACGATTTAGAGGCCTTTACCAAAGACGATGTAAGCTGCGCCCGCATTTTTTCCGCCCGTATCTTCAAGAAAGGCACCAATAGCGAGGTCGTCAACTCCGTCACCGTTGATATCTCCGGCACAGTGCACAGAAATTCCAGCGCGGTCCTCAGATTTTTCTCCTAAGAATACGGTGGCGACAGATTTGATGGAAAGAATATTTTTTGTCTTGATCGAATCAAGGGGGAGGAGATAGGCGCCTCCTGTTAAAGAACCGTTTTGTGCATGATTAAATGCGCCAACAAAGAGGTCTGGAATTTGATCGGCATTTGGGTCACAGATGGAAGTGTTCCAATAACCCAGATTATCATCCGCTTCACCAAGAATGGTGAGATTTGCATTATCGACCAAGAATTCCCCTTTTACAAAGGGAGCAAAGAAGATGTGCAAGGCACCTGCCTTCACACCATTCGTCGCGTTTCCTGGGGATGACATGAGTAAATCTGGTATTCCATCTCCGTTAAAATCATGAGAGAGATTAACGTGCGTACCTACGAGGGCTTGTTTGGCTTTTGTTGTAAACACGGTTGGCGCATCTGCAAGCAAGATGCTTGATGATTGAAACGGCCCTTTTATGAGAGAGACGTTGCCTTCGTTTATGGTGAATGGGGTGTTTGGTGAGCCAATAGCAATGATTGCGGGGGATGTTTTTGTTGCG
>MGFD01000050.1 GCA_001791715.1 Candidatus Uhrbacteria bacterium RIFOXYB2_FULL_45_11
ATAGTTCAATCGTAAACGGTGGGGAAGCGTGTGATGACGGAAACAAAAAGAATGCAGATGGATGTTCTTCAAATTGTTTGTTTGAAGGCGGTGTGGTTGCGTATTCAAGCGCTCGATGTGGCGACGGAGTTGTTGGTACAAATGAAACGTGTGATCCAGGGACACATTGTGCGAATGGCGCAGCTTGTTCCATTGGGGGCGCGGCATGTCAGGATGGTTCCACGTGTTCTGTGCTTGAAACAGCGGCATGTTCAGATGTGTGTTTGAATCGCGGTACGAATCCTGGAAAAAATCCCGTAAACCTTGCGTGTGGAAATGGAAAAACAGATCCAGGAGAAGATATTGGATGTGATCTTATTACTGGAATCGCACAAGGTTGTTCAAAAAATTGTTTGAAAATGGGTTCGAGTCCGCATTATCTTTCGCCTTCTGTGTGTGGAAATGGCGGGGCGCTTGAAACAGGTGAACAATGTGAAGCAGCCGCAGCTTCTGCTTCTGTTGCGTATTCTGTTGGTCCGTATGCTGTGGCAGAGGTTTCAAGTGGAGCATCTGTTGAGGTTGAAAAAGATAAAACAAAATCAACCTACGGATATGCCATTTCAACCGTTGAAGTAACGGTTGATGGAAAAACTGGGTCGGGTGAAATGAAGTTGCTTTGTTCTTGTGCGGCAGATAATCAATGCGGCGTAAAAACAGGAACATCGGAGTCGCTTGGATGTGGTGTAGAAAAATGTTGTTTTGAGCGTCCAAAGATTACAACAATGGTTCCAGGAAACAATGCAACAAACGTTTGTCGCAATACAGCTATTTCTGTTGTGTTCGATCAACAAATGGACGAAGGATCATTTGGATCTGTTGATACGGACGGAAATGGAAAAATCGAGGCAGCAGAACAAGATCCAAATCTTCAGCTTGAATTGATTTCGATGAAATCGGCGGAAGGAAAAGATAATCCGGTGAACGCAACAAATTGTCCGTATTATGCAAAATCTGTTGGATTGTTGCGTACAAAGAATCTTTTTGCCAATGTTTGGCATTGGGTTCAAGGACTGTTTGGTCAGCCGGTTATGGCTAACGCAACCACGCAATGTTTTGTGCCGGTAACGTATGAACAAGATCCTGGAACGCATCAGGTTTATCTTAAATACCAAGAACGTTTGTCTCCGCTTGCAACATATAAACTGACAGTCAAAACCAAAAATGGAAATGCAAATGGTGTTTTGAGTAAAAATAAAGTGAGTATTTGTCTTGGAGATAACGGAACAACGTGTCAAAACGTCTCTCAATCAAACACATTCACAACAGGTCCAGACGTTTGTTTGCTTGATATTGTGGAAACTTCAGATCATGGAATCACGCCCACCCCTCCACAATATCTCTCAAAGAGTTCTGGATATTATTCAAAAACAAGTGAGGTTCATGAATTTAGTGCAAAGGCATTTTCGTATCGAAAAAACACAGGACTGCCTGAAGAAATTTCTTCCCTTCCAAATTATTATGCATGGACATGGAGCTGGGAAGCGTTGGTGAAAGATGTTGTGACAAAGACAGATATTTTAGGAATCAATGCGCCAAGCACAACAAAGTCCGCACAATATAAAGCACTCGGAAAGAATGGTTCTGGAAATGTTATTGCCACCGCAACAATTTCTGCAGACAGCATGAATGCTGTTTCAACGGTTAAAACGGCTGTATCGGGAAATGTTTCTGAAATTGCGTTTTTGTGTGAAAATTCATGGCCGGATTTAGCGCATGGTGTGCCGTTCATTGAAAATGGCGCAAACACAAATTTTTCTCTCTTCTATTGTCGTGACACAGGGAAACCAGGAGAAGGAAAAACGCTGCCGGCTCTTGAACTGCCTCCAACAGACGCTACACCAGACGTAAATCAGCTTATTACAACGGAAGTGCTGAAAGAGTTGGTGTTCCGAGTTTCTGGAACAAAAGATTCTATTGGGATTCGTGTGCTCTCAAATCCAAAATTTTTGTCGCCAATGGTTTGGTTCAAAACCCAAGGATTTTCGGGGACACCAAAAGCCGCCAAACTTGATGGGTATGAAGCCGTGCAGACAGGAACAACCATTTACGCAGCCGCCGCAAATCGCAACGGATCAAACTTGTATTCAAATATTTACGTGATTTCTTTTAATGCAGACGCAGGAAAAGAAGCACAACAGATTTTTGATCTCGTCTTACAAAATTTCCGATTAAATGCGAATGACACAGGTGTAACGGGCGTGTCTCACGTTGGATTGTGTAAGGGCGGAAGCGCGTACGTACCGTCTGGCGGTCCGTTTGTTGCGTGTTCGTGGGATGGAGATTGTTTGGATCAATGTAAACCGAACGGTCGCTGTTCTGTTTCAGATAAGGTCTGTGATCCAAAAGTAGGAAACGCAGAATGTAATGCCCAAGATCCAAACATGTTCTGCGACGCGGATAAACAAAAATTAATCAGAGATACAAAACGATTGACAGATATTACAGAAATGGTGACCACCTTTGAAAAATACGGAAATAACAATGGTCGTTGTGCTGTCACAAAGAGTCAATCGTGTGTTGTTTCTCAAAACAGTAAAGTTGGCGCGCCACAGAATCCAGCGTGTCCCGGAACAGAAACGTGTATTCCAAGTTATCCAACCATTCAAGCGGGAACGTTTGTTCCTTCCATGAGCAACAGTATTTGGCCATCATGGAACAGTACGCTTGGAAATGCGGTTGGAGGCGCACTTCCAACAGATCCGCTGAATCAATTCTGGGGACAGTGTAAAAACGTTGGTACGGGATACGATTCTGCAACATGTTGGAACAGCACAAAGGGAGAATTTAAATGTCCGGACGGTTCTCATATCTACGGATATCAAAACCTGGGAGGAGAAACGTATACATTGTCGACAGAGCTTGAATATAAAGCGGTCGCATGGAGTAACAAGATTGATGATCAGACAGGAGTAGATCATGCAATCATTAAAGCTGCATACGGTACAGGGAAAGCTCCAGCGAACTTGCTCCCTGGATTTACGGAAACATCCGCATATTGCAACGCCTCCACATTCGGAAGTTCTACAATTTGTGGAGATGGAGTTAAGGGTGCCGGAGAGGATTGTGAAATTGGTGAAGTTTCTTCAATTACCTGTGCAGGCGGCGGGTTTATCAATGTGACTTGTAAAAATGACTGTAAAAATTATCCAAATGACGCCGCGGCTGAGGCTGCGGCAAAAGCGGCGGGTGGAACATGTAAACCGTTTGCGTGTGGAAATGGAGTAAAAGAAGGAACGGAAGTTTGTGATGACGGCGCATTAAATGGCACATACGGACATTGCGGAAAGAATTGTACGACCGCTTCTGACTTTGCGTGTGGCGATGGGTATCTTGCCGGAAATGAACAGTGTGATTGCGGAACTCCTACGAATTTTTTGACGGTTAAAGCAGATGCAAATAGCTGGGCAAATAAAAATTGTACGGTTGCAAATGGTGCATATCTCAAGGACGGAAAAAACTGTACAGCAGAATGTAAAGCACCTGGGCCAAGATGCGGAGACCAGGTCGTGAATGACTCATCAGAAACATGTGATGGAAATACAGAAACGTATGCCGGAGCGTTGAATGCAAACGGAACAAAATGCACAGCTGCGTCTGGGTGCCCTGTTGCAGCATGTTCAAAATCAAAAATTTGTACGGCAGGAACAAATATAGGTTCCGTTTGTAATGCACCTGGAGATTGTCCTACAGATCCAGCAGATATTTGTAAAAAAGAAACATGTAACGTGGGCAAGTGCTCTACAAGCAATCTTTCTTGCAAAAATGATTCAGACTGTAAGGCGGCAAAATGTGCCATAAGCGGAAAAGCTTGTACAAACAATGGGGATTGTGCTGGAAAATGTTCCGACGAACAATATGCACTTACGCGCACCCGCACGTGTCAGAATTATAATCAACCAACCGTTTCTTCTTGTCAGTGGACCGTTAATGAGCCGGGTGGCGGATGGGGTGCGTGTGCTGGTGGTCCGCAACAGTGTGGAAATGGAAAGAAAGAAGGAACAGAAGAATGTGACGATGGAAACAGTTCAAATAACGACATCTGTACAAACAGCTGTAAGACAAATGTTTGTGGAGATAATCATGTAAACGTTGGAATCGAATCGTGTGATAGTGGTACCGCAAACGGAACGGTTTGTAATGCGGCGTACGGATCAAGCTGTAACTTCTGTAATCAGTACTGTCAGTACAAAACACAGTCAGGGCCTTATTGTGGAGATGGGGTCAAAAATGGATCTGAATTGTGTGATGGAGATGACCAATTATTTACCTGTTTCAAGTCGGATCCCGGAACGCAGACCAGCCAAACGCAGGGAACATGTCTTTCACAAGATGCGGGAAAAACAGGAGGAAAAGCTGGGCAGACATGGATTGGAAAAGCTTGTGATAACGGATTTACGTGTCGAAAGCTTGGTGTGTGTAACGGAGGAAGTCGATACGGAGAAAACGGCAAAGCCTGCATTATGTACGGGGTTGGCGGAGTAGCAGAAGGATCGAATGTCAATAACTGCGATGGATATTGTAGTAATGACAACAATGCAGCATGTAATCATGATGCAGATTGTGGATCTGGAAATACATGTGTTGGGCCTGGTGCGTGTATAGCACCCATTTGTGCTCCAAACTGTGGTAGTACGTGTCCTATCGCCTATCAAAAAATCACGTTGCAAGTACAAGGAAACGCTGCGCAATCACAGCCATCTGAGAGTATCGCCCTTTTCGCGATAGATAACGGCGCAGGAAAAGTACCTGATCGTGCAAATGTCTTGTTTCCGGCGTGTCGTGTTGGGGTTGGTTTGACCGCGGATGTTTCATCAAACAGCACCCTTCTCAATGTGGGATATACCGTGTCATTGATTGCGGCAACATTTAAAGATGCTGAGGGAAAATACATCAATCCACAAACAGATACGTCCGTGCTTGATATCGGAAATGGATTAAAGTTGCCGCTTCCAAGCAAATTCATTTGTCATGATGTTCCGTTCACTCTTCCACTGAATGTTTTTCTGAATTCTGAGGACACATCTGTGACATTTAAGAATATTGAATTCACGTATTGTCCGGTTAATTAGTAAAGTAGAAAGTAGAGAGCAGAAAGTAGAAAGGAAGAGACAAAGGAAACAAGTAAAAAAATTTCCTTTACTCCCTGCCTGCCGGCAGGCAAGACACGACTCCACAACTCCACGACTTTTCCCTTTTTATGGACTTCAGCGATCAACCTATACAGCCAAAACATATTCCTTGGAAACTCATCGCCATTATTGCGGGCGGAGTTGTTTTGGCTGGGTTGATTATGGGAGGGGTGTTTTACGTCATTCGGGATAAGACACCTCAGGCGCCGCCCGCATCATCTGTTGTAAGTGTTTTTGGAACGCCGTCGAGTACAGAAACAACATCTGTTTCTGCCGAATCGGCGTGTGATGTGGCGGAAGATTCGGAAGCGTGTCGGATCTTAAAAGCAAAAGAACGTGCGATTGCGGAGAAAAAATCAGAGAGCTGCGATGTTTTAACAGAAGAAGATAAAGACGACTGTTATTGGAGTGTGGCGCGTGCGGCGAGAGATGCTGTTGTCTGTGAAAAGATCAAAAACGGAGATTGGATGAAGCAATGTGCGGATGAACAACACGCATCGCTCGCCATCACAACGTCAGATGTTGCTTTATGTGATAAAATAGCGGACGGACAAACAAAAATGCATTGCGAACATGTTGTTGCGATAAAAGATGGAACGGTTTGTGAAAATGCGGATGCGAATTGTCTGTTTACACGAGTGCTTGTAGCGGCAAATCAACGGAAAGATGCGGACGTTTGTCGAGTCCTTGATCCAAAACGTTCTGCGGAATGTCGAACGCTCGTTGTGGTGAATGATCCGGATCTTGACGGCATCGATTCAACACAAGAAATCGTGTTGTACGGCACAAACCCACGCAATCCGGATACAGATGGCGATGGATATCTTGATGGGCAAGAGGTAAATGCAGGATACGATCCTTTGAAAAAGTAATTTCTCAACACGCTTAATCGCCACACTCTATGTTCGACGAACTCCAAAAAGAACCAGAAGATGTTTTTGCTCAAACAGACGCAACTGCGCCTCAAATGAGTCCTCCAACCATGAACACGCCTGTGCAACCGACCACTCCTCCTGCACCAGCATCTTCAATGTCAACTGCGCCTACGTTAGAACCCATAAAAATGACGGAGTCAGCTGAAAAACGTCCGTTTCCTTGGAAGATTGTTGTTCTTTTTGTAGCAATCATCGCTGTTGTTGGACTCGCGTTTTTTCTCTCTATGAGAATCCTGAATTCTCGTACGCCTGTAACGCCACCAGCTCCTGAAACAGCAACAGAACAAACAGAAACACCTGTGGCTGAAACAACCACGCCAGCTCCCGTGGAAGAGATCACACAAGTTCCTGCAGAAGATCAAACGGCTGACGCAGACAAAGATGGCTTAACGGATGCGCGTGAGGCACTCCTTGGAACAAATCCAAACAGCCCAGACACAGACGCAGATAATTTGTTTGATAAAGAAGAAGTGGATGTTTATCAAACGAACCCATTAAATCCAGATACAGATGGTGATACGTTTAAAGATGGAGACGAAGTCAAAAATGGATATAACCCAAATGGCCCAGGTCAGTTGTTGCAAGTACCACAAAAATAGGATCATTTCTTTATGGCAGACACAAACACACCGTCCATGATCATTCAACCTCCAAAAGAAAGCGTTCCTGATCAAACGCGCGTGTTTGCGATGCCGGTAAAGTATCGTCATGGTGCGGTTGTGAACATGGTGGAGCCACAAAAAATATCGGCTACTCCTGTTGCTGCCGTTCAGCCGCCCGCCCCTCCTAAAACACTTTCTCCACTCCCATCGGCAACACAAGTAAAACAGCCTGCACATACAAAAAAAGGGTTGTTGATCGCCGGAGGTATTGTATTGATCGCCCTTGCAATTGGTGGATATCTCTTGTTGCGCAGTGTTCAAAAAAATAAACAAAATACAATTCCAGAACAACCTTCTGCCACAGAAACTCCTGTTGAAACACCTGCAACATCACAAGAAACACCCGATGTTGTCCCTGTGACAGAAACCTTGCCGCCCGCAAGTCCTTTTCCGCCCGCGGCAACATCAGGTATTGATACGGATTCTGATGGTCTGACGGACGTAGAGGAAAACATCGTTTTTTCCACGAATGCAAATCTGCCGGACTCTGATGGTGATGGTTTTTTGGATGGAAATGAGGTGTATCACGGGTATAATCCAAACGGAACAGCACCGGGAACATTGATTTTAGCAGGACTCGCACAGATGTTGCAGATCGATGGATTTCAAATGCTCTATCCCTCAAAATGGACAGCGCTGTCTGCACAAACAGGAATCGGATCCACTATTTCAACAAGCACAGGTGAAAGCATAAACGTATCAGTCACTGTAAAAGACGCAGCACTTCCGCTCATGGATTGGTTTAATCAGGTTGTACATGACGGATCACCCTCATCGTCAAAGAGCCGAAAAGGATATCCGATGCTCGTCGCAAAAAATCAACTTCGTGTGTATATAGATCTTGGAACGCAGGTTGTCACGCTTCAATACGATACATCCACAAAATCCTCAATCGACTATTTGCAAACATTTCAGATGATGGTGAATAGTGTGGAGGTGAAGTAGAAAGGGAAAAGTAGAAAGTAGAAAGGGGTTAGGAATTTTCCTTTTATATTTCTGTCTCTTTGTCTCTCCTTTTCTCCTTTCTACTCTCTACTTTCTACTTTTTATGCTCCAAATTGAACTGAATCAAGAATTACTCAAAGGGGGAATGCGGTTTCCAGAAAAGCGCTTGGTTCAGATTGCGTATGAAGTCTCAAAAGCGTTGAAGTTAAAACGCAAACACAACATTTCTGCCGCGTTTGTTTCTGAAAAAGAAATGAAAAAACTCAACTTGCATCATCGCGGAAAAAATTCTGTGACCGATGTTTTGTCGTTCACACTCAATAATGAAGATTACTTTGGAGAGATCCTGTTTAGCTACGAACAAGCTAAGCGCCAAGCCGGTGAGATGAAGCATTCTGTTCGAGATGAAATCAGTTTCTTGATGGTTCATGGGCTTCTGCACGTTTTCGGTTTTGATCATGAGAAACCACTTGAGGCAAAAAAAATGTTTCCACTTCAGACACAAATTTTACTCAAGCTTGGTGTGGACCCTCGTATATGATTTCCGGGAAACAGCTTCGCAAAAGTTTTGGACATGCGGCAAATGGTTTTACAACTGTTTTTCGATCTGAACAAAGTTTTCGCTTGCAAATCGTTGCGGCATTTTTTGTTCTTGTTCTTGCGTTGGTGTTTCGTGTCACACATGTTGAGCTTATCGTGCTTTTGTTTCTCATCGCGTCGGTACTCATCCTTGAACTTATTAACAGTATTTTTGAGCGCGTGCTCGACGCATTCAAACCTCGTCTCCACCCAATCGTGAAGGAAGCGAAAGATATGATGGCCGCAGCGGTCCTTCTTATGTCGTTCTTTTCCTTGGTGATTGGCGTGCTTATTTTTTATCCCTACGTCAATTTGTTGTTTTCTTGAATTCTGAGCTATAATTTTAGTGTTCGGGTAAGCAGAAAGGAGAAAGTAGAAAGGGGTAAAGGAGAATTTTTTTCTTGCGCTTTACTTTCTCTTTCCCCTCCTTTCTGCTTTCTCCTTTCTACTCTCTACTTTCCACCCTCCTATGTCCGAAGAAGTATTCACTGGTCTTGATATCGGCTCTTGTGCTGTTCGTGTTGCGGTCGGAAAATTGGTTCCATCCGCAGACGGAAAGGAACAAATCCATATCGTAGGCGCGGTGGAAGTTCCATCATCCGGTATCAATAAAGGCACCGTCACCAATTTGGAAGACGCGGTGTCTTCTGTTTCGCGTGCGCTTGAACAAGCGGAACGCATCACAGGACTTCCGTTGAACAAAGCTTGGGTAGGGATTAGTGGAAGCCATATCATCTCACAAGAGTCTCGTGGAGTGATTGGGGTCGGGAGATCAGACGGTGAAATTCGTGAAGAAGACGTCGAGCGTTCCATTGAAGCGGCTCGAACAGTCGCAACGCCTACCAATTATGAAATCATTCACGTGATTCCAAAAAGTTTTATTGTGGATGGTCAGCGGGGAATTAAAGATCCTGTTGGAATGAACGGAATTCGTCTTGAAGTCGACGCTCTCATCATTCAAGGGCTCGGCTCGCAAATTAAAAACATGACAAAGGCGGTTTACAGAACCGGATTAGATATCGAGGATCTCGTCTTCTCGATTCTCGCAACGGCAGAAGCGGTCATCTCAGAACGCCAAAAAGAACTCGGGGTGTGTGTGGTAAACATTGGTGCCTCAACGACGAGTTTGGTCGTGTTCGAAGAGGGAGATATTCTTCATACAGCTGTTTTGCCGATCGGATCGGATCACATCACATCAGACATTGCGATTGGGCTTAGAACTTCCATTGATGTTGCGGAACAAATGAAACTCCGGCACGCAACATGTCTTCCTGAGGAAGTTGGAAAAAAAGACGACATCAATCTTGCAGAACTTGGCGCACCTGAGGAAGAATGGGTTGGACGAAGATTTGTTGCAGACATTACGGAGGCACGTGTGTCTGAAATTTTTGAACTCGTTGATCGTGAACTCCAAAAAATTGATCGTTCCGGAATGCTTCCTGCCGGAGTTGTGCTCACAGGATCTGGCGCAAAACTTGTTGGAATGTTAGAAGCAGGGAAGGCGACACTCAGATTGCCAATCTCACTTGGAACGCCTATTGGTGTCTCATCCGTCATTGATCGCATTAATGACCCAGGAATGAGCACAGCCATCGGGCTTGTCCTTTGGGGTAAACACATGAGAGGCACAACCAACACAAAAGGTCTTGGACAAATCATGACCAAGCTTGGGGGACTAGAAAAAGTCGGAAGTGGATTCATGAAAATGTTGAAACAGTTGAAACCGTAGGGGACAAAAGAGGTGTTCACGTGAAATTTACAATAAAACGTAGTCGATTGACTGCGTTTTTTTTCTTCTTTTGGCCGTATTTTTTATCCCCAGACGTTTTGTTTTTTTCTTGACTTCCCCTTTGACGATGTTACAGTGTTGTTACAATTTTTGTGCATATACAAGGATATTTTGAACAACAATAGTGTTCATCTTTGCACAAAACTTATTCGATTGAATACGAATTTTATGGCACAGGTAAAACCAGACATAGAAACGTTCGCAAAAATTAAAGTTGTTGGAATTGGTGGGGGCGGAAGCGCAGCCATTAATCGCATGATCTCTGACAACATCAAAGGTGTTGAATTTATTGTTATCAATACAGACGTTCAAGCGCTGAATCAGAATCTTGCTGCAACAAAAATCGCGATTGGAAAAACCATTACACGCGGACTCGGTGCCGGAATGAATCCAGAAGTTGGTGCGCGTGCAGCAGAAGAAACACAAAATGAAATTCGTGAAGCGCTCATGGGTTCTGACATGGTATTTCTTACTTGCGGACTCGGAGGTGGAACCGGAACGGGTGCAATCCCAGAAGTGGCAAAACTTGCTAAGGACATTGGTGCACTCACCGTTGCTGTCGTCACAAAGCCGTTTACATTCGAGGGCGCACAACGCCGTCGTATTGCGGATGAGGGTTTTGAGAAAGTCATGAAGTATGTGGATGCGATCATCACCATCCCAAACGATCGTGTTCTCCAAATCATCGATAAAAAGACCTCACTCATGGATGCGTTTAAGGTTGTGGATGATGTCCTTCGCCAAGGTGTGCAAGGGATCGCGGAACTTATTACCGTTCCGGGTCTCATTAACGTTGACTATGCAGACGTAAAGGCGATCATGGAATCTTCCGGATCTGCGCTCATGGGAATTGGTCGCGCGAGCGGTGAGAACCGTGCGGTAGAAGCAGCCAAGCAAGCCATTGCAAGTCCATTGCTCGAGTTGTCGATTGATGGCGCACGTGGAATCTTGTTTACCATTACAGGCGGAAGCGACCTTGGAATGCATGAGGTTGCAGAAGCGGCAAAAATCATTACAAGTTCTGCAGATGAAGACGCAAAAGTTATCTTTGGAGCAAACATTGATGATTCTCTTGGTGACGAAATCCGCATTGCAGTTGTGGCTACGGGATTTGATTCACGTGAGCGCCGCACAACGTCTCCTGGTGTTGTAGAAGTTCAAGCACAGGGAACATGGGCACCAAATACCTTCTTGCGTGTGCGAGAAGAAGAAAGTTTGCAGCGCCCAGCCCCAAGACCAAAAGTAAATTTTCAACCTGCACCAAAACCACAAATGGAAGTTCGTCCTCCGCAAATGGAAATGCGCAGAGAAACATATAGCCAGCCAGCTCCGGTCATGATGTCGCCACAGCCTGTTGCAGCACCGGCACCTCAACCCTTAATGCAACAACAGCAACAACAAGAGGTCCCAATGCGTGTTGCACCAAGACCAGCGCCCGTAATGCAATCTCCACAACAAGCGCAAGAAGACGAAATTGAAATCCCAGCGTTTATTCGGAAGAAAATGATTTAAGAAAAAGGCTGGAGAGGCGAGAGATGCTTGAGAGGCTTGAAAGGCCGAAGATAAACACAAGACGGGATAAGTCCCGTTTTTTGTTTTCGCCTTTATTTGCTATGATGCTCTGCATAAAAGGTTATTTTTCGGCCTCTCAAGCCTCTCAAGCCTCTCTAGCCTCTCCAGCCTCTCAAGCCTTCCCCCCTATGTACTGTCCCGTCTGTAATCACAAAGATTCAAAAGTTGTTGATTCGCGCATGTCTACGGACGGGGCGAGTGTTCGACGTCGTCGCGAATGTGAGAAGTGTGGGTTTCGTTTTTCCACGCTCGAGGAACTCGAGTTGCTTGATCTTACGGTCGTAAAGCGCGATGGTCGCCGAGAAACCTATTCGCGTGAGAAAATGGTTCGCGGTCTTGAGCGGGCACTCCAAAAACGTCCGTACACAGATCAATCATTTCAAAGTTTGGTGCACAAGATCGAACGCAATATTCAAAAAAAGACCCACGGACAAATAACAACGGCCGAGCTTGGAGATATTGTCATGAATCAATTGAAAACATTTGATAAAGTCGCGTACATTCGTTTTGCTTCTGTGTATAGATCCTTTGAAGATGTCAAAACATTTGAGCGCGAATTAAATAAATTGATCGGAACAAAATCGCACAACATAAGCCCTGCGCGAAAAACATCTCCTAAGAAAAAACCTGTTTTATGAACACACCTCGTCTTATTTCACTTTGTGTGCTCTTAAGCCTGTTCTTTGGAGGAGTGGGTGCCTGGATTGTTGGAAGTGTCTACCCGAATGTCATGGCGCAATATAAAGTTGGAACAAACGTGGATCCAAAAAACGCAAGCACTATCGTGAATTTAATCGAAGAAGAAAGCGCGACCATTCATGTTGTGAATGAAGTGACGCCTGCTGTTGTGAGTGTGGTCGCTCGCAAATCTCGCGCGGATGTTGTTAAAACGTTTCGTCAGCAATCGTTTGATGCTCCTGCGTTTTTCTTTGATGAAACGCTGACAGATGAAGAAGCATCAAAAATGGTTGATGTGTCGAGTGGAACAGGATTTTTTGTGACGCGCGATGGATTGATTTTAACAAATCGTCACGTGATCGATACTCCGGGAGCTGTATTTTTTATTATCACAAATGAAGGAAAAGAATTTCCCGCAACACTTGTCGATACAGATACCGTTCTTGATATCGCACTCTTGCGCGTAGAAGGAACAGAATTTCGAGCGGTTACGCTTGCGGATTCAGATACTATTCGCATTGGACAAACCGTGATTGCGATCGGAAATACGCTTTCAGAGTTTCGTAACACGGTCACAAAAGGAGTTGTTTCTGGAATGAATCGTCGTGTAACAGCCGGATTTAATTTGGGTGGTTCTGAGGTGATCGAAAAAGCAATCCAAACAGATGCGGCAATCAATCCCGGAAATTCAGGTGGACCACTCATCAATTTGCTCGGAGAAGTGATTGGGATTAATACGGCCGTGAGTATTGATGGGCAGGCCGTTGGATTCGCGATTCCTATCAATCAAGTGAAACGAGCGATTGAAGACGTAAAAACGCTCGGACACATCGCTCGTCCATGGATTGGGGTCCGATATGTGTTTATGACAGGGGAGACCGCAACGCCTCCGTTTGTCTTTGGGGCAAAATTAACAAGTGGAAAGAGCCTGTCAGAAACAGCGGTCATTAAAGATGGTCCTGCAGATGTGGCGGGATTAAAAGAAAACGATATTTTGATTGCCGTTGATGGTGTAGAATTCGAGCAAGGAAAAGCACTTGCAGAACTCGTTTCACTTCATCGTTCCGGTGATAAAATTCAAGTTCGATATATCCGCGATGGAAAAATTGCGGAAACAACGGTCGTACTCGGAGAGGCAAAAAAGGATTAATTTTTTCCACCCCACGCACTTCATTTATGAAACGCACAAAAATTGTTTGCACCATCGGTCCCGCTTCAAATAAAGAATCCATGCTCACGTCCATGATGAAAGCCGGAATGGATGTTGCGCGCTTAAACTTTTCACACGGAACGCATGCGGGGCACGCAAAACTTTTGCGTCTCGTGCGTAAGACTGCAAAGAAATTAAATAAGCCTGTTGCCATTATTGGAGATCTTCAAGGCCCAAAGATCCGATTGGGTGTTTTGCCGGATGCGGGTGTTTCTATTCCAACGGGCTCATCTGTGGTTTTTTCAACAGCAAGTACTTCTTATAAAGACGGAATCATTCCAGTGACATATGCGAACCTACACAAGGACGTAAAAGCCGGACACCGTCTTTTGATTGACGACGGTTTGCTCGAAGCAGAGGTAACAAGCGTGGTCGGAAAATCTATTCATGCAAAAATGAAAAATGGAGGAATGGTGACATCGCACAAAGGGATGAACTTTCCAGATTCTGTGCTCAAGGTTTCGTCTTTGACAGACAAAGACCGAGAAGACGTAAAATTCGGTGTTCAACAAGAAGTAGATTGGATGGCGCTTTCTTTTGTCACGTCTGCTGCGGATGTAAAGTTGCTTCGAAAATTAATTAAGGCAGCGGCAAAACCCGGACAAATCCTTCCGCGCATCATTGTGAAGATTGAAAAGCATGAAGCGATTGAACACTTTGATGAAATCATGCATGCGACCGATGCCGTCATGGTTGCGCGCGGAGATTTGGGAGTCGAAATCCCCGCAGAAGAAGTTCCGATCCGCCAAAAAGAAATGATCGAAAAATGTCGCGAAGCAGGGAAGCCCGTTGTGGTTGCAACACAGATGCTTGATTCCATGATCCGTAATCCGCGCCCAACGCGTGCGGAAGTGTCAGATGTTGCAAACGCGGTGTTTGATCACACGGATGGCGTAATGTTGTCCGGAGAATCTGCGTCCGGAAAATATCCGCTTGCAGCCGTAAAGATGATGTCACAAATCGTACAAGAATCAGAGGGATCAAAGTTCGATAATGTTCCGTTGGCGGTTGACGCTCCTGTTGATCAGCCTGCGTCTGTAGCGCATGCGATTAAATTGCTCGCCATGCAAGGTTCTGTGGATGGTGTGATCGCTTCACAAGAGCTTGCCCCATGGTCTGAAACTGTTTTGCGGTCTCATCCAGAAATTTCGTTGTTTCTTGCCGTGCCAAATAAACAACTGGAACAGCAAACAGCGTTGCGATGGGGGATCATGCCGTTTGTCTTAAAAAACGCAAATGAAAAAACATTCGTGAAACGCGCACTTCAAGAGCTCAAAAAGAAGAAATGGATTAAAAAGGGGATGAAGCTTGCGGTTATTATGGGAGGATCACACGGAGAAGGATTTGACCATGTGATTGTTTAACGGTAAGACAGAAGGGTGGCTTTTGCCCCCTTCTGTTTTTTTGGAGGCGATCATGCAACGAATCGTTTTGCTCGCATGTCTTGGACTAAGCGCGTGCTCTGTAACTGTTATTCAAACGCGACACCAAACAGTCGTTTGCCATAAAGGAAAAGAGGTTGCGTTAAATGCGCCCATTGATCCAACATACCAACTCGTTTATACGGGTACGCAGTATGAATTGCGCTTGATGGGTTCCTCACGCCGCGTTGCTGTTTTTGACAAGTGTCAAATCGAGATTCTCTCAAGTCCTTAATGAGGGTTTTTCTTTCATGTCACGTGATCGAGTGTTATGGATTGACAAATATCCAAAACAAGATTATGTTTACGTGTCTTCAAAAAGAAGATGTCGTAGCAAACTTTGTGAAGTGGAGGTAAATGCATGCGTGTCCATTCTGTATTGTTCTTTTTTGTAAGTGCGTTTATCGGGTGTCGACGTCCAGAATACCCATCGATTGCTGCTCCACCAAGTACGTTTGAAAATCCAAAACCCGCTCCGCCACAAGAACCGCCACCACCGCAAACTGTCAAAAGCAAACCCACATGGGTGACGCGTTCATTCAAAGATTGGTTACAGGTTTCCTGTACGCGTGACGCCACGCGTTGCGAACCGATGGGGCGTGTTACGGTGCTTGTGGAATTCACGCATAAAGGATGCAAAGAATTCAAACAACAGATCGATAATCAGGCAGGCCTCATTCAAGGATACGCACCAGAACATCAATTCTTCCTTGTCGTCGCTGCGTCTGATGCGCTCACGCGTAAGATTTTTGACGACGGTCGTGATTACATCTACCCGTGTCGGGTGTTTCTTTACGACGACACACTGAAAGCAGATAAAAAAATACCAAACGAAGATCAGCAGTTGGTTGAATTGTGTGTAGACGCAACGTCTGTATCTGACCATGAATGTCACAGCGAGCTCCTTGAGAAAAAATTATACGCCCCCTAAACCGCTTCTCTTAAGCGGTTTTTTTAAAACAAAAACTCCAAGGTGAACTTGGAGTTTTTTTTGAACAAATCTTTGGCTGGCGGACCGGACGGGATTCGAACCCGCGATCTTCTCCGTGACAGGGAGACGTGTTAACCGGGCTACACCACCAGTCCAACAGCCACAGATTTGTTCCGAAATGTGACGAAATAATAGCATGAGGCCTGATCGAACGCAAGGGGTTCCTCTCCCCCTAAAACCCCAGGAATGCCTGGGGTTTATTTACCCGCTTGTCTATTGCGCGCGAGTTTCTTTTTCTTATTTTCTGTCCAAGGTTTTTGTTTTGCGTGTGTTTCTTGAACGGTAATCCCCGCAGCTTTTTTCAAATCCTCAATTTCTGACTCCATCAGGTTGCGCCAGTTGCCGATAGGGTATGTAGAGATCATTTTGAGGGTGAGAATGCGTGAACGCATGAGTGTTTCAACTTCATATCCAAGTTCTGAACAGATGCGACGAATCAAATCTTGTTTGGTTTCAGAAAGAATAATGGCAAATCGGTGCGGATCAAGCTGACGAACTTTTGCGGGTTTTGTCATGCCGTCTTTTAGAATGATTCCATTTTGAATTTTTGTGATATCTCCACGAGGCATGGGTTTGTTTACTTCAACAACATACTCTTGATCAAGCGCATATTTTGGCAATGCTAATCGTTTTGCAAAAAAAGAATCGTTCGTGAGAATAAGAAGACCTTCATCGCGCACACTCATTTCTCCAACAGGAAAAAACCCTTGTTTGAGATCGATCAAATCGTAAATGTTGTGTTCGGTTTTTTTGTTGAGGGAAATTCCAACCGGTTTGTTCATCATCATGTAAACACGACTCGTACTCTTTTGTCCGCGGTCGCGTCCGTTTACACGAACCGTGTCAGAATCACCAACCTTGTCCCCGAGTTTTGCTGGGCGATTATTCAAAAAAACATTGCCTGAGGCAATTAATCGGTCTGCTTCACGTCGAGAGCAGTAATGTTGATCGGCGAGATATTTGTTGATGCGGACAGGTTCGGACATATGTGAGTGAGGATAGTCGATCTTGGGGGTTTTGGCAATACACCACCCCTTACGCCGTGTAAGTCTTGAATAGCTTTTTTGTCTAAAGAAAAGAAAAAGCACCCTGAACGAATTCGAAGGGTGCTGAGTTATGCGAAGGTAATCTTTTTGTATTTTCCTGCAAGGAACAATGTGACGAGCATGAGCGGGAGGATCGGCACCATGGCCGGGACTCCAATCGAAACATGCTGAAGAATGATTCCGGATCCCAGGATTCCAAGTGCGTAGGCACCGAGGACAAACCAATGGAGACGATAAACAGCAGCAGTGATCGTGACATACGCAGGAATGACCACATCGCCAAGACCAAGAAGCGAATGGAAATCGTTGTTGATCATGGGTGGAAGTGTTGGACACAAAAATGCCATGGGCGGTAAGCGTGTTTCCATCATTGTCTGTGCAATGTTCACGATCGCTCCACCCCCAACAGAGGAAGTACCCCAGACACCCCAAAGATCATACAGGATGATGGCTCCGCTTGCGGAAACAAGATGCAGAATCGGAACGGGGCGAGCAACGCTGTAAAGAACGATGAGGCTAACACATAGGGCTGTAAGATCTGCAACGATCCAGTTGTCAAAGGTATGCCAAATGTATCCAAACAAGACGCTCACACACAAGGAAATCGCGAATACAACTCTGTGATGATTCGGGAAAAAACGACCCAGCATCATAATAGAAAATGCCAGGCTTTGTGTAGTGACAAGAAAAAAACCGATTTGTGCCCCCGTGACGATCTTGAGAAGGTGAACGAATCCTGTTACACCGACGGCAAGAATGACACCAAGGAAGATTGCAGAATAAAGCATTGAGCGCTTTTCATCCACACGATTCTCACCATCTGTTTTGTCGTCGGTCGTCGTTGTTCGAATCATGTTGAACAATGTTCCGCTTCGTACAATACTCAGTTTATCTTTGAGCAGCCAAAGCATGAGAAGGTGTATGGTAACGGCAAGCGTTATGAAAAACGCTTGATCAAACAGAAACTGATGATCGATCTCGTTGAACGTGTCCAAGGTTCCTCCTGGGCTGATTAAACAGTCGCTTTGTTGTACCTGCGACTCGTGAGATTATCAAAAAATAAGCAATTTTGTCAATCATCATGGAATAAAAAACACCCAATCGAATTGGGTGTAAGGCTCAGAAGGTGAAGTTTTGCTCATTCTCCGAAGAGAACCGAATTTTTTTCTTTATTGCCGGTTCAGCGGGAGCAGCTGGCGCGACTGGTGCAGCTGGCACGATCGGTTGATCCGCCACTTTTGGAGCGGCTGCAGGTACGGGCGCTGGAGCGATTTCGTGTTCTGTGTCTTGCGACACGTCGTGTTCATCTCTTTTTGCGTCCGGTTCCGTCAGGCGGAGCGTTGAAACGCGTGGTGCCTCTGAAGGGGGCAATGCTTTTTCATGCTCGTTGTAGCGGATTGCGCCCCATACAACTACGCACACTAGGCTCAACAACGCTATCACTACGATGACTGCGTATTTGATTCTACCCGTACGCTTTGGCTGAGTCTCCGGAGTCGGAGTCGGGTTCGGTGTTTCCGTCAACGGAACATCGGATGGTTCTACTGTTCTCTCGAGTTTGCGCATGTCGAGGAAACACAGATCGCTCGGATCGATCGCATGATCCGGAACAATTTCTGTGGATGAGACTGTTTCGGTTGCGATGTTAGGCGCAACCACCGTCACCGTTGTTTCCTCGCGCTGATTCGGATTTCGTGAAAGAATACACGCAAGCTCGAACTCGCCACTTTGGCTAAAACCTTCTCGAGAGACGAATTTTAGTTCAGCTCGATGGTTTTCTTTTTCATCCACCGAAAGGATTCTTAATGCGTGTTTATCAAAAAGAATAGATCCTGCCTTTACGGCAATGACATACTCGTCGTCAACGACAGCGAGAGGATTTCCCTCCGCGTCGGCTCCTTCGATGACAAATGTCACCTCGAACGGATGATTAGGTTTTGGGTCCGGCGACAGAAAAAACGTTCGCGGCATGGAATCTCCTGTAAAGGAACGCGGTTCGTGACGTGATTGACACGAAGTCCTGTGACAGATGGACACGTCAAACTATCACAGAAAATGCGAAAAGTCAAGATGTGTCATATGTGATCGGCACGCCAAGGCAAAACAAAAAACCACCCGTTTCCAGATGGTTTTTTATTGAGCTATTTCACTTTTTCTACAATCTTTGCAAATACGGATGGGTGATCTTTTGCAAGTGTTGAAAGGATTTTGCGATCCAATGCAATGTTTGCCTTTTTAACCATGTCCATGAATTTGCTGTAGCTCAGATCAAATGATCTGACGCCAGCATTGATGCGAACTTGGAAGAGACGGCGAAATGCACGTTTCTTGTTACGGCGATCGCGATACGCGTTCACACCCGCCTTCAAAAAAGCAGGGCGCGCAAGCTTGATGCTTGATTTGCGCTTCCACATCATTCCTTTTACTTTTTTCAGCAAGTTTTTGCGGCGCTTAACATGCTGGGTTCCACGTTTTACTCGAGGCATATTGGTGAGAGAAGAAAAGAGGAAAGAATGTTATTTCTGTTTCTGGATTAACATCTTGACCGTCTTTGTATAAGACTCAGAAAGGGAAACGTCACTGCGCTTTTTGCGGGTGATTTTGCCTGGATCTCGGCTATTAAAATGATCCTGCCCTGCATAGCGCTTTATCACTTTTCCGGTTTTTGTTACTTTGAGGCGCTTTGCAGTCGCCTGATGTGTTTTCGTTTTCATAGGAAAGTCTCCGGAAGTATATAAGAATAGGGGGAAGACGTCAAGACGTGCAGGGATACTCCTTGTGGGTATCCTTTTGAACAGAATATTAGGCTTTTGTCACGATTGCCGTGAGTTTTCCACCTTGGTAGGTGACAGCTTGTTCAATACGAAGGTTGTATTTTGCTTTCAGACTTTCAACAAAACGTGTGATAACAGCTTCTGCAACGTCTTTGTGAGCTTTTTCACGACCGCGCAGTGGGAGTTCAACGTTTACTTTATCGCCCCGGTCAAGAAATTTACCGGCCTGAGCTAACCTTACATCAAAGTCATGCGCTCCAATGCGGAATGTAAGACGAATGCCTTTTGTGTCTACTTCTTTTGATTGTGCTTTTTGCTTGCGGGCTTCTTTTTCTTTTTGATATTTGAACGCTCCGTAATCA
Source organism: Candidatus Uhrbacteria bacterium RIFOXYB2_FULL_45_11 (assembly GCA_001791715.1). Classification (GTDB taxonomy): domain Bacteria; phylum Patescibacteriota; class Patescibacteriia; order UBA9934; family GWF2-40-263; genus XYB2-FULL-45-11. The sequence goes on from MGFD01000050.1 coordinate 20,133, forward strand.
AGAATTTTACAAACAGGAGGTTCAGCTTTAGGGGAAACCTCAACCAAATCAAGTTCTTTTGCTCTTGCAATGACAATTGCGTCTTCTGTTTTCAGGATTCCGAGTGGTTTTCCTTCATCATCAACAACGCGCACTTCAGGTGCGGTGATTTTTTCATTCATGCGAAATTTTTGGACATGAAGGTTGGATTGGCGGGCACGGTGACGGTGAATGCGCATAGGGAGGGAAAGGCTTGAGAGGCGAGAGAGGCCGGAGAGGCTTGAAAGGCCGAATTGATAGAATAAGTTGTCGCTACTATACAAAAGAACTTTCAAAATATCAAGCGTTTCGTTATACTCTGCTGGTATGCCGAGTTTGGCCACCAACAAGAAAGCAGGTTTTGACTTTGAGCTTCAAGAACAATTTGAAGCGGGTTTAGTGTTGCAGGGTTGGGAAGTAAAGTCTGCAAAGGCGGGGCACGTGCAGTTAAAGGGGGCGTTCCTTCATATTTCCAACGATGAACTTTGGCTTAAGAACGCATTTATCAGTCCGTATAAGCCAGCAGGAAACAAAGAAGTTCAATCCGATCGAGACAGAAAAGTTTTGGTTCATAAACGTGAGCTCAAACGATTGATGGGAAAAAAACAGACAGAAGGATTAACACTCGTACCACTTCGTATTTATACAAAAGGAAATTTGGTGAAGCTTGTGTTTGCGGTTGCAAAGGGAAAAAAGAAATATGAAAAACGGGAAGCGATTAAGAAACGTGACGTAGACAGACAGATGAAAGAGCACATGCGCCAATAATCACTCGTTGCTCGGTGCGAGCTGTGGGTGATTATTTTTCTGTGAAGAAAAATAAAAAACACGCAAGGATTGCGTGTTAGAACTTAAAGCTTTGTTCATTCTCCGGAGAGAAACGAATTTTCTTTTTCAGAGGTGTGGGTGGGTCCTGCTTTTGAGGCGGGTTTTTTTTGTTGGCAATCAGTACTTTATCGCCCTTCTTTTTTTCTGTCGGCATCGGAGTGGACACAGCCGGTTTGTCTGGTGTGTCTCGACACGGACCGTTTACTTGATCGAAGCAAGAAAGAGACTCGCTCAGCTTGCGACCAGGTTTGAATGCGGTCATGGCCGTTTTGAGCGCCGGCCAACCTCCACCTGCGGGTTCTTTTTCGATGACGAACAGTCCGGCGCCGTGATAGAACCGTGCGGCTGAATTGATGAATCGATTGATGCTTGCGGCATTTGTGTTCGTCCCGTATGTCCTGCCGATGGGAATCAATTTGCAGGGCGAATCTGGATAGCGCGCACGCATATTGTCAAACTGGTTTTGTCCGTACGCAAGGACGTGTGCTGGGTCCATGGTTTTTTTCTTGCCGTGTCCGTCAAATGCTTCAAACTGCATCCAGTAGTTCTGTGGCAGGAAGTAGTCTGAGTATTTGAAGGTGATGCCCCACAGCCGTTTCTTCACATTTGAGAGATGTGGAAACGTGGACGACATCAGAATTTTGTCTTTCCGAGCATCCGTTTCTTTTCGAAGTAATGAGAATACTTTTTCCCACTTGCTCGCCTCAAGACCAAAAAGCCCGAGATCGTCGATGATCACGCCGTCTGCACCCATGTCGAGTGTCAGCGCGGCAAGACGAACGGATTCGACAATGGAATTGTCATTTTGAAGTCGAGCCGTGAAGTAGGAGTAGACGCGCATGTTTTCCGCATGGAACGCCTCGGCAAGGTCTTTCGAAAAACAGGGGACCCATTTGCCGTTCACTTTTGTGCCCCAGCTACTTCCGTCATGGCTTTTGACCATGGCAAAGGAAAAACCTTTTGCCTTGATGTCACGCGCGTAGGCACGAGCCGCATCTTTGCTCGCCGCAGCGGGGACGCTGCTTTTGAACGTAAAGATGCCGAAACCGTCGATGTGTGCCGGGAGTGCATATGCACGTTCGGTGATCAACAGTGAAACGTAAAAGAAAAAGAACAGAGAGTAAAGAACACGTTTCATGACAGACCTCCTCAAAAAATTGTTGCTCAAGAAACGTCTAAAGATACTTGAAAAAATGTTTTTTGTCAATATAAACCTTGTAGATACGGATTACAGATGATTACAGATGAAGATAATGTTAGAAAAATATGTCGTCCGTAATCTCTATCCGTATTCATCTGTAATCCGTATCTACAGCATTTTACAGAACAAAAAATCCACACGTGTGTGTGGAAACGGAGGATCAAAGTGTTCCGAGGACCAAAGGTTCGAGTTCGGTCCAGGAACGGACGATCTGTTCGCCCTGGAGATGGTTGGCGTAGCGCCGAAGTTCTTTATCCGACGGGTTGAATATGTATCGGTGTGTCACAATACCCTGCATGGAGACCAGGATTTCGGCCCGGTCGTCAATAAAGTGCGTGATGCCGAGTGCTTTGCAGATCCCGGCTTTCTCTGGGCGGCGCAGGCAGAACCTGTACGCTTGTGGATTCATGCCGGTCTGTTTCCAGAAGTTGTGGTGTGCGAGCCAGGCAAGACTCTTTTCTTGCACACGGAGTCCGCACTTTGAAATGAGGAATACGTTCTCGGGTTCGAACTGAGCAACAAATTTGCCGATCGTTTCGAATGCTCCTGGAAGCGCAGTCGTTCGTAAAAAGTTGTCGCTGAAAAACGCAGTATCGGTGCCGTCGTTACGTGCACTGTCGATAATCACTTTACCGATGTCGATCCCGAGTCTGTGGGGAATGTGTATCATCTGAATAAACTCCCGAAAATCTCCAACGTAATTGTTGAAGAGGGGACTTTAACAAGGGAATCATCCCACGTCAATCGATTGACAAAAACACATTTTTCGAGTATTCTTTCGCAACGGGTCAGTTACGGAGAGGAGATGAATCATCCTCCAGTTTCCTTCTTTCGAATTTCGATATTCGAATTTCGTTTTTTGTCTCTCCTTCGGGATTGATCGGTATCGATGAGAGTCGATTTGTTCGTGATCAAGTTGAGGGTGTGTGATACCTCATAAATCCATCACGCAGACGCCAAATGCAAAAAACGTCATGGCGATGATCAAGAACGCTTTCAGCGCTCCTTCATTCGCTCCGGTTTTCGCTTAATTGCGTAAAACCCATCCGTCTTCCTGATGCTCAATAAGGAAATGCGGGTGCTATATTTATTGAGCTCGCATGATGGGTGTTCGGTCTCCATCATGTCAAAATTGCGATCGATAATCTTATGTGTGTTTTGTCTCGCTTTAAACACATAAGATTATTTAAGCGAGACTAAACTTGCAAACGTCCGTTCAAAAACACTTATCAGACGGGGGTTCAATTCCCCCCAATTCCACCACAAAACCCATCATGCACGTGATGGGTTTTGTGTTATACTGTTCTTACTATGAAATCGAATCATCAAGTCACGATTTCCACCGGAACATTTATAAAAGCCGCGCTCATTGTTCTTCTCATGGGATTTTTGTGGTACATCCATGAAATCGTCATCATTTTTTTCGCCTCACTTCTTTTGGCAGCGCTTATTGAACCGTTTGCAGATTGGTTTTCAAAAAAAAATATTCCACGCGCGCTTTCTGTTTTGATTGTCTACGTTGTGTTGTTGACGGTTGTTATTTTGGTTTTTCTTGGACTTACGCCAATCATCACGGAACAATTTGCACAAGTGACTTCAAATGCAAATTCGTTTTCTGTTGAGATCGAACAAACGTTTGCAAAACTCCAAACATTTTCTGTTCAGCATGGATTGTCACAAGATATTTCAAAAACCATTCAGGGAATTGAAGGAGCTATTTCTCAAACATCACAATCCCTTTTTTCAACCGTCAAAGGATTTTTTGGAGGATTGGTTACTGGTCTCGTGATTTTGGTGCTGACGTTTTATATGGTTGCAGAAGGGGAGAAGATGCAAAGATATTTTAAATCGCTTGCGCCGGTTGAATATCAGCCATACCTTTCAGAGCTCATGAAAAAAATGCAGATAAAAATTGGAGCGTGGCTTCGTGGGCAATTGTTTCTTGGATTCGTGATTGGACTCGTGAGTTATATTGGGTTGTCACTTTTAAATGTTCGTTACGCTTTGTTGCTTGCTGTGATTGCTGGATTATTTGAAATGGTCCCTTACGTTGGTCCAATTTTTTCGGCGATTCCTGCTGTGATGATTGCGTTTACCCAATCTCCAACACTCGGACTTATTGTTCTTGGGCTTTATGTGATCATTCAACAAATTGAAAATCACTTACTTGTTCCAAAAGTGATGCAAAAAGCCACGGGATTAAATCCTATCGTAAGTATTATTGCCTTACTTATTGGTGTAAAGTTGGGAGGAATTCCCGGTGCATTTTTTGCGATTCCCGTTGCCATGATGCTAACTGTTCTTGTAGAAGATTTATTTGTTCAACAAAATCGTTTATGAAACACGTATCGTTCTTTCCGTTTCTTGTGCTTGCGCTCACACTTATTCTTGTGACAGGATTTGTTTTTTCTGCATCACCAAAATCCGTGGGACAAAAAACAGTCGTTGTGCAAACACCACCCGTATCAGATGAACAATATCAAGCGGCACTTAAGCTTGTGTTAAATAAATTCGTCACATCGTTTGATGCAACAGAAGATGTTTCTGTGCGCGCACAATTAACAGAACAAACACTTGGTACTCTGCTTACCATGCGTGTTCCAGGACAAGAAAAAGAACTACATCTCACGCTTGCCATTGCATTGCAGAAAATGAAACAAGGTTTTGGAGCAAACCCACAAGATGTCATGGATGGTTACACACAAATAAAACAACTCATTTCACAAACGAATTGGTTAAGCCTATGAGTCGCGTAGAAAAAACAGAGGAACCACAAAAAACATCGCCATATATAAAGGATGAGGTTGTAGAAACATTTGGGGATCAAAAGAAAAAAACACACAGACGATTTTCTTGTCTTGGGCTTGCTCTTGTTTGCCTTGTTCTGTTTGTTGGATTCTGTGCGTGGCAAGTGGCGGCAACAGGCCTCGTGAACATTCCTGTTTTTTCCTCGTTTGCATATTCTGAAGCTCAACCAGTTCGCGTTATTAAACCGGGAGTTTCTGTTGAACAGTATTCTGAATCGTTCTTTACCTCCACAATCCTAAAACGTTTGCAGGCAGGAGGAGGTGTTTTGACAGATCGATCCATTGTTCTTGCACTGCCAGAATCTTCTCTTACAACATCGCTACAAAACGGACTGAAACAATCCGGTGAGACACGCGTGGTTGCCAATCGTGCGCAGATTGCTGTATTAGAAGGGCAGGAGCTTGAACTGTTTTTGCCGATTCAATTCAACAAGAACACAACAGCTCTCACAGTACATTTTTCTTTGCACGCAGATCAGGGAAGTTTTGTTTTAAATCTGCTGGATGTAAAAATTGGATCTTTCCGTGCGCCAAGTGTGCTTGTCGCTTCATTCGTTCAACCGTTTGTAAATCGAGAATTAGCAACATTGAACAAATCTCTTAGTTCATACATGCATGTTGATTCGCTCACAACACAAAAAGGTGTTTTAAGCGCTTCTGGAACATTTACCGTTCAGATTCAAAAATAGCTCTATGATTTTACTGTATCGTATCACCCCATTTTTGGTTGCGATTGTTGCTCTTTTGGGGTATGCGATGTTTGTGTTTCGGGTGACACATCCTGTTGTTGCGTTGGGTGTAAGTTTTGTGTGTGTGGCATTGCTCATGGCGCGATTGTTGCGATGGCGCGCGCAGGAATTTTCCTTCTGGTTTTTTCTTGGAATTGCCTGCCTATTTTTTCTGTCTTCGTTTGGCATGCTCTTTTTATTTGAAACGCTTTGGGTCAGCATTGCTCTTGCAGCGGCAAGTACGTTTCTGTTGGTTTTGTTCACAGAGTTTGTTTTTCTCTATATACATCTTCCTTCTCATTACCAACCATTTTCGTTGGAACATCTTACGTCACTTCTCAATCTTCTCTCCATTTTTTTCTTTAGCAGTTTTGCCTTCGCGACAAGACTTTTGATTCAAATCCCTTTATCGTTATTGGCATTGTTATTTTTTCTTTTAAGTTTTTTCTTGGTGTTTGGGGTGTTGTGGGTGACAAAGGCAGAATCATTTAGGTCACATCTCTACGCACTGTTTGGTGCGATCGTTCTGACAGAATTATTTGCTTGCATTACATTTTTCCCAACGGGTTTTTATACGAACGCCGCGTTCATGACGATTTTTTCTTACGCCTTTTTTGGGTTGACGCGAACCGAAGCTTTGCATAAGCTTTCTCGTGAAGTTGTGAAGCGTTACGTCTTTACGTCTATTATTCTTCTTTTTATCGTTGCGGTGAGTTCAAAGTGGTTGTAGGTATTTTGTAAAAACTCTATGAAAAAAATGTTCACCTCAAGAATCGCGCATGTTGTGCTTTTATCCGTCAGTCTTGGTGCAGCAAGCGGAGTGCTTGCAACAGCCATGACAAATTCGTATTTGTCTGATTATGCTCTTCAATTGAATCAATTGACGCGTCCGTTGAGTTTAGATGAAACGGGTCCAAAAGCGTTTCCTCAGTCTTATGCGGAGGCAACAAAGCATTTTTCAGATGTCACACTTGCAAGTGTTGTTTCTGTTTTTCCAAAGTCCGCAAAAACGGCGTACGGATACGCACAAGACGCATCTATCGGCACGGGTGTTATTGTAACCTCTGATGGATGGATTGTTGCGCCAATGCTTTCATTGCTTTCGGCAGATGCTCTTTCTGTGCAAATGAAAGATCAAATGTATGACGTCACACGTGTTGTGACCGATCCATTAACACAGACGGTTTTTTTGAAATGCACCGCAAACAATTTGTCCGTGGTTCGTTTTGGAAATGCGTTTGATTTATCTGCGGGGGATCAATTGTTTGCAAGCATGCACGCAAATCAATTTTCACAAGCATCTGTTCAACAACAACTTTGGCAACAAGGAACTCTTCTTTCCTCTGATGTGCCCTCACGTCGTGTTTCGCTTTTTGCAAATATACAGAATGCGAGCGCACCCATTTTTGATTTGTCTGGATCGTTCGTTGGGTTTGCATTAAAAAAAGATTCACAAGTTACATTGTTCCCACTCGAATACGTTTTACCTTCGTTGAATGCTCTTCTTGAAAAGAAAGAGATCTCACATGCATCGCTTGGTGTTACCTATCTTGATCTTGCGCACACGGTTGGTTTTTCAGATGCGTTGCGTCGTGGATATCAAACGGGTGCATATATTACAGGTCCCACTGCGGTTAAAAAGGGAAGTCCGGCAGCAGCGGCAAAACTCAAGGAAGGAGATATTGTCATTTCAATGAATGGACAAGACATTAATCAAACACGTGGACTCAATGAACGACTCTTCTCTGTGCGTGCAGGAGAGACAATTTCTCTTACGATTGATCGTGCGGGTGAGAAGAAGATGATCGATGTTGTTTTGGGAGAATACAACAAATAAGATATACTGATTGAAAGCATGAAATACGAAATCCTAAATTCTATAGGAGGAGTTTCCTAATTAGAATTTAGAGATTAGAATTTAGAATTTTCCTTATGGCTTCTTTCAATTACACACGAGAACTTTTTCGTCGATGGCAAACAATCGTTTTGTTTGGATTGCTCGGACTCGTCCTTGCGCTTATCGTCTCGTTTGTTCAACCACTCAGATATTCATCCACCGTTCGATTGCTTATTTTGCAAGATCTCGGGTCGTCTGTTGATGCCTATACCGCTTCGCGTTCAGAAGAGCGTATCGCAGAAAATCTTTCCACCATTGTTTATACGAGTACGTTTTTCGATCAGGTCTTTTCAAGTGGGTTTCAGGTTGATACAAAGAATTTTCCAAAAGATGATATTAAACGACGTCGTGAATGGGCACGAACCGTCGATGCGGCTGTCTCACACGGAACAGGACTGCTCACCATTACCGCGTATCACACAGATGTCACACAAGCAGAACAATTGGTTCGCGCAATCGCGTTTGTTCTGACGCAACACGTAAAAGAATATACATCTGGCGGAAGTGTCCAAATGCGTTTGGTCGATGCGCCACTTAGTTCGCAGTGGCCTGTGAAGCCAAATATTCTTGCAAACATCGCATCCGGATTTTTTCTGGGAGGACTCGTTGGAGTCGCTCAAGTCCTCCTTCACTTGGAACGCATCCGCCGCCGCCACCAGTTTGTGCATGAGGAGTAGGGGGGGGTGGGGAAAGGCTGGAGAGGCGAGAGAGGCTGGAGATGCTTGAGAGGCCGAAAAGGGGAAGGCTGGAGAGGCCGAAGAGAGACATATGAAACAACAGCCGTATCACAAAATTTTGGCTTGGCAAGAAGCGAATAAGTTTGTTATTGAGGTTTATCGAAAAACGGAGTTGTTTCCTAAGCAAGAGATGTTTGGAATTACCTCTCAGTTGCGTCGAGCGGCATTATCTATTCCAGCGAATATTGTTGAGGGTCGAGCTAAACAGTCACAAAAAGATTTTGTTCGATATTTAAATATCGCCGAGGGCTCTTCAAAAGAATGTGCATTCTTTCTCGAGATTTCCCATTCCCTAGGTTTCCTTGATGAAAAAACCTATGATTTTCTCGAAGACATTCGAACCAGAGCAGATTTTTTACTAAGAAAGTACAAACAGTCGATTACTTCTCCAGAGTAATCGACTCTTTTTTTCGGCCTCTCAAACCTCTCCAGCCTCTCAAGCCTCTCTCGCCTTCCCCAAACAAAAAACGCTCTTAGAGCTTGGGACTGGCGGGTTTTCGCGAGGAGGAGACGCGGAAACCGCTGCTCCCAAGCCATAGGAGCGTTCTTTTTGTTGTCTGATGGGCTGTTTTTCTTTTGGGAAAAGAGCTTCAGAAGACCCCAATAGTATAAAGAATTGCCCCTTTTTGGTCAACCCACACCTGTGGATGGTGTTATGGATCCCTTGACAAAATCGTCAAATTATGATATAGTTGTCCGTTGAGTAATGAGGCAGCAAACAGTTCATTCTCAAGCAATTCATTGAATCTCGTGTTTTCAAGTGGTTTGACCTCATTTACACATTCCTCCTTGTTGTAAAAGAAGCCGAACCGCTCGAGTCCACGATCAATTCAAGTAAATCATTGGTTTATTTGCACTGGTCGTGGATGAGTTCCCTCATTTGTGTAGCATAGGGCTTCAGCCCTAGTTCACTTATTTGGGAGGAAAATCCAAAGCCATGCGTCAACCCCTCGGGGTGACGTAAGTAGAGCAGGGGATAGGTTTCCTCCGCTTTACACCCCGAAGGGACAAGTGTTCCGTTACATGGGGTTACGGCCCCAAGGAGTTTCAGATGAAGAATATTTCCCTTTTGTTGGCCCTCGTGGCCATGGCCCTTTCGTCGATCGCGTTCGCGGCCCCTCCGGCGGCACCCGCGGCTCCGGCGGCGCCCGCTGCGGCAGCTTTCTGCCAGGACGAGGACAAGGACGGCTACTACGCCGTTGTCGCGGGCTGCGTCCCGCCTGCCGGCAAGAAGCCCGGCGACCTCGATGACACAGAGATTGCTGTGCATCCCGGTGCGCACGAAATCCTCGATAATCCGGTTGATGAGAACTGTGACGGTGTCACGGATTCCTCGGAGACCAAAGAGGAAGTGGCGAAAATGACGCCGTTTGGCGTTAATCCCTTTAATCGTCAGGCGGTGAAGGATTGGAGGGCTCGCGTGGCAGCGTGTAATGCTGCTCCGAATCATTGCGAAGTAAAGTATACCCGCGGCAAGTTCCGTCCCGCTGATGGATTTCGTCTGATGAGCAAGATGTGCGATGGCGTATGGGAGGTGGTCGAGTTGGCCGCCTATTCCCCGACTG
>MGFD01000051.1:0-6797 GCA_001791715.1 Candidatus Uhrbacteria bacterium RIFOXYB2_FULL_45_11
GTTTTTATCAAAACGAAAAACTTCGGATCTTGATCGTTTGTTGAAAAATTTATTAGATCGTGAACAAGCGGATGTTCTCTTACAAGAACGTACTGATTTTTTAAACGAAACACAACATTTAACCAAAACAGGTGGATGGGAATTTAATTTGGAAACAGAAACCATGTTATGGACCGATGAGGTCTATCGTATTCATGGAGTTACAAAGGCGTTCGATCCAAATCATATTGAGAAAAACGTTTCGTTCTATGCACCAAAAGATCAGAAAATCATCGATGAAGCGTTTCATCGGGCAGCAACCATTGGGGAGCCGTATGATTTACAATTGCAATTCATTACGGCAGAAGGTGAAATGAGATGGGTTGAAACCATTGGTCGCCCCGTGATGCAAAATGGCAAAGTGGTAAAGGTGGGTGGTTATATTATGGATATAACGGCCCGAAAACAAATCGAACAAACACTGCTTGAAAAAACAAAAATCTTTGAAACGTTTTTTGAAAATGCGGAAACGCAATTCGTTTTGCTTGATCACAAATTCAATTTTGTTCGCGTGAATAAAACATACGCAAAAGCATGTAAAAGAGAAGTATCTGAATTTGCAGGGCATAATCATTTTGAACTTTATCCTTCTGATGCAAAATCGATTTTTGAAGAGGTTGTGAAAACAAAAAGGAGTTTTCAAACAAAAGCGCGCCCATTTGTGTTTCCGGATGAACCTGATCGTGTTACGTACTGGGATTGGACGCTCACGCCTATTTTAAACAATGAACATGAAGTAGAATTACTGGTTTTTGCTTTGAATGACGTCACAGAAGTGATTCAAACAACAGAAAAAATTAAAAAAATGATGAACGTGCGCGGAAAGTTTTTGGATATCATTTCGCATCAATTACGCACCCCGCTTACATCTATTTTGTGGAGTTTAGAGATGCTTTTGAAAGGGGATGCGGGAAAAGTCGAAGCAACACAAAAACGCTTTTTGGAAACAACGTATCAAGCGAGTCGAAAAATTAATGATCGTTTGAATGATTTGTTGATTGCCATGGATATTGAAGAGGGGCGAGTGTTGCTTGAAACAGAAGAAATTTCTCTTGATAGCTTAGTGACATCTTGTGTCATAGAAGAAAAAAACAATGCCGCGTTAAAAGGAATTGCGCTTACAACACACATGCCTGAAGCATGTCTGACCGTAGAAGGTGATGCACACAAATTACGATCCATCATCACAAAAATCATCGATAATGCGTTGATGTATAACAAAACAGGTGGACATGTTGAAATTTCTTTGGCGCAAGTGGACCATTTTGCTTTATTCAAAGTTGTAGACAGTGGAATCGGTATTCCATCGCATGAGCAATCAAGAGTATTTGAACGTTTTTTTCGTGGATCAAATGCGTTTACCATGGAAACAGACGCGTTTGGACTCAGTTTATCGATTGCAAAATATTTTATTGAACAACATCACGGGATGATCGGATTCACGAGTCAAGAAGGAAAAGGAAGCGAGTTTTGGTTCAAGATTCCGCTCAAACATAAAACCTGACGCGTGTCAGGTTTTATGTTTGTTTCAGATGCATGAGCCATTCTGTGTTTCCGCCCTTGCTTCCAAGAATGGGAGATTCCGTTTCACCGAGCACATCGATATTGAATTTAGATAAAATACCACGTACAGCTACAAGAACTTCTGGAACATGTTCTTCGGGCAATTTTCCTTTACGTAATTGCTTGGGTGATGCTTCATAATGTGGTTTGATCAATGTAATAATCTCCCCGTCTGGTTTTAAATTTGCGATGGCATTTCCGATCGTATTTTCAATTTTGGTCCAACTTGTATCCATGGAAATGAAATCCATTTTTTCCGGAAGTTCCACATGCATGGCGTTTGTTCGTTCCATGACAACAACACGCGGATCATTGCGCAGTTTCCAATCAAGAAGACCGTAACCCGTTTCAACGGCATAAACTTTTTCTGCGCCGAACTGCAAAAGACAATCCACAAACCCGCCGGTTGACGCACCAAAATCCGCGCAGGTTTTTCCTGTGACATCGATCGTAAATGTTGTGAGTGCGTGTTCTAGTTTTTCACCGGCACGGGAGGCGTATTTCATAGGTAATCGCTTAGTTGCTTCAAATGTTCATGATCATCTGTGTGAAACAGGGGAGAGAAGCCGAAAATATATTTTTTATAATCGTACGATAGTAGGTTTTTCATTTTTTGTCATATTCTAGAGTTTTTTTGAATATTTGTTTGCTCTCTGAACGTTCGGCTTTTAATTCGGGTGAATTTTGTGTTATCCTTTTCTTATATGGCATACGGGGAACGACCACATTTTCCAGAACAAAAGGAGACAAGCATGATCGCCCAACTCGCCACAGAGGCATCGCGTCTTGTTCGTGAAAAGAAAGTGACCAACATTCCGAATGCCATTCGACAAGTTCTTGAGGCACACAACATGAGCCGTAATCCGGACATGTATACGAAAATCGCAAGCGAACTCGGAGCACGAGGAGCGCGCAAAAAACAAATGGGTCGTGTGTCACGTGCCTTTGTCAAAGACGCACAAAATGGCGTTATCCAGAATGATGATTCTGTTCGACAAGCATTCGAGCGTGAACAACTTTTTCGCGACGCCCGTGCACACGAGTTGCGTCAACCTCCGAGCACATACGACTTAGATCATCCAGAAAATTCTCCTTAACGTAAAACCACCCTTCGCCAAGGCTTCGGGTGGTCTTTTTTTTACGATTGACAGGTCGGGTCTCTTTTGATAGATTTCGACGTCGCAATCTTGCGACTCCAGGAAGCGGACCATGAACCTTACAGGCCAGCAAATCTTTGACGCGCTCTTGCGCGATCCGAGTTTCACGTCTCAAGTTCAATCAGACGAAGGTCGAGTCGTTTGGCGCGATTTGTGCGAAGTCATTCCAGAAGCTTTGAGTGAATTTCTTGCACAAACCGTCAGTGTTACATCTGTTTTCAACGCCAAACTTGCTATCTTGAAAAAAATCAGTGAGGGAGATTGGGTTGATCGGATTGTGGATTCACTAAAAAACGACTTGATTGATGCGTCTGAACTCACCTTCATGTTCAAAGACATGCTCTCTCGATTCATTGCGGCGATTCCCGAAATCATAGGTGATGTCTCCGTGTTTCTTTCGTCGCAAGGCATCGATGAAGAAACCTTTCTTGGTCACCCGAATGGCGGACGATTCACTGAAGCGACCATGACACGATGGAAGCAAGGAAATTTCACCGTCGCAGAATTGCTCGCAACGCAACCCGGATCGATCATCATGAATGGATAGTCTTTACGTAAAACCACCCACAGCGTTAGCGACGGGTGGTCTTTTTTTTGCTTTGTTCTTCGCGCCACGCTTCGATCTTTTTGTGATCACCCGACAAAAGAATTTCTGGAACCGACCACGCTTGTTTTTTCTTGAGCAACCCTTTTTTTACATACACTTCCGGTTTTGTATATTGTGGATATTCAAGGTAACCCTCTTCCGTATGCGATTCTTTGTTGAGTGATGCTTCCGCGCCGAGCACGCCTGGAATGTTTCGGGCAATCGCGTCTGTCATGACAAGAGCGGGGAGTTCGCCGCCTGTAAGCACATAATTTCCAATAGAAAATGTTTCATCAACGAGATGTTCTTCAACACGCGCATCAATGCCTTCATAGCGGCCGCAGAGAAAAATGACTTGGGTGAATTTTGCGAGACGTCGAGCGTCAGCCTGCGAAAAGGTCTTTCCGTTTGCCGCCGTCAAAATGACACACGTCTTTTTTCCTTTCTTTATTTTCTTGAGCGCAAGATCAAACGGCTCCACCTTCATAATCATTCCGGGGCCACCACCGTATGGAGTGTCATCGACTTTGTGATGTTTGTCTGCTGTATAGGTGCGAAGATCGTGAGAGTTCACCTTTATCAACTTTGCTTTTTGCGCACGCCCAAGAATCGATTCGTTTGCATACGAATCGATCATCTTTGGAAAAATGGTGAGAATGTCGAATTGAATCATAAAAGGTTTGAAATGTCTGAAAGGTCGGACGAGTCGAAAAGGAATTTAAATGCCTTTCAAACCTTCCAATCAAAAAACCATGACATTATCTTATCATGGTTTTTTAAATTTACTCTAGATTCCAAGGTCATCAACAGATGTTGTGTCCATGTGTGTATCGGATCCCACACTTCCTCCCATCGATTCTTGACGAGCGTTCATGTGTTGTTGACGAGATCCTTCTGGTTCATAGATTTTGAGGTTGACGCGGGCATTTGCCTTTGCTCCCACAATCTTCAGAAGTGTGCGAACGGCACGAGCGGTTTGACCTTGGCGACCAATCACGTATCCCATGTCTTCTTGATTGATGTGAAGGGTAATAAGAACACCGCGTTCGTCCACAATGCGTTCTGTGCGAACATCATTTGGATGATTTACGATCGCGCGGATTACATACTCAACGAACTCCTGGTCGAATTCTTTTTCTGCCATAACAATTTTTCATGATTTACAATTTCGGAACAGTTCGTTCTTACCTTTAGCTGTCGACCTATGCAAGCATGGATGCATGCCAGAAGGAAAGAAACGATAAATAAATGATACGAAGAAATTTCTCGTTCGTCAACGACAATACAATTACAAGAATATGTTCCTTGAATCCGGTCGATTTGTCACGGTGGTAGGGGAGGGATTTTGGAGACGAAATAAAAAACCGCCGATCAACATTTTGAAAGGCGGCATGAGGGGAACATAGAACGAATAAGAACGTTTTAAGACTTCACTTTAAGAGCGGGCAAGAAAGCCGATGCGGAACCGTAGCATGGATGTGGATCCGCAAAAGGACGCGCACCGAACCCAAGATTGCCGTCGCGGAAGCTGAAGCATGAAGTGTGGTCGAATTGATCAGTATTCTTGTGTACTCGTTCGCTTCCGGGACAATCGATTCCGAGATGTTCGTATTTCATCAAACGCTTAGGATGAACAAGAAGAAAGGAACTGGCCGAGACGGAATCGAGTCCGAACTCTTGTCCGCCGAATGATGCCTGAACGTTTCTTGCAGATTCGTTGCAATGTAATATGCCGGTTTGAATCGCGAGGGCAATGACATCGCCGGGACGTTTCTCAAGTTCATCGAAGACGTCTTTTGTTGCGGTGGTCATGCGCTCGTTCTCGGGACCGATGCGACCGTCGCTCCAATCAACAAAGTCCGTTCGAGTTTGTTTCATGATCGCGAGTGTGTGTGCGAGAGCGCGATTATACACAGGCCACGTTTCATTTCCTGTCGCGTAGCGAGCGAGAACGGAATGTTTTGGAAAGATGGCAAGATACGTTGCCCCATTCGGTAGTACTTGTTGTAGGTTTTTCCAGTAACTTCCTTCTCCGAACAGTTGGTTGCCACAGGCAACATTTATACCCGGAAATAATCGTTGAAGATCATTCGCCTGACTCATGATGGATTTACCCCAACGTTCCAAATTTTCCGATGTATACATCGCGATCTCCTTTTGCTTCTGTGTGAATTTGAATACATCCCAAACTGTTTAGGAATAAGTGAATCCTTCTCTATTGAAATGATTTTGTCAATGATTACCTTGTTTTATATCCCTATTTAACACTCTTTTTATTCTCTATTTTTCCTTCCGTAAATGACCTCATTTTTTTCAAATTTCCCCCTGTGGTTATCTTCATCCAAAAGCCCTTGACAGGTTTTTCCGCCTCCTATAAAATGCCGCCACAAGTTACAAATCAATCCGTTCAGGACAGGTTCATCTGGGGTCACACTCAGACGAGTCTAAATGTCACTTGTGAGTGATCATTACAATTAAGCGAATCTATAATAAAGAGCTAGTTAAGCGTCACACTTATCCTTTGTGTGATTGCAACGTCTTATTTTTCAGCTGAACTTATTCCTTCGGGAATAAGGTTTTACTGAGAGTTTGATCCTGGCTCAGGATTAACGCTGGCGGCATGTCTAAGGCATGCAAGTCGAACGAATTGTTTTTCTTCGGAAGTTCAGTTAGTGGCAAACGGGAGCGTAACACATTGGTAACTCACCCCGAGCTCGTGAACAACTTATGGAAACGTAAGCTAATACACGATATTATCCCTACAGATATGTAGGGATGAAAGCTCCGGCGGCACGGGAGAGGCCTATGCACTATCAGCTAGTTGGAGAGGTAACGGCTCACCAAGGCTATGACGGTTACCGGGCGCGAGAGCGTGGCCCGGCTCACTGGGACTGAGACACTGCCCAGACACCTACGGGTGGCTGCAGTCAAGAATCTTCCTCAATGGACGAAAGTCTGAAGGAGCAATGCCGCGTGCAGGATGAAGGCCCTCGGGTCGTAAACTGCTTTTATTTGGGACGAACAAATGACGGTACCAAATGAATAAGGGGTTGCTAACTCTGTGCCAGCAGCAGCGGTAATACAGAGACCCCGAGCGTTATCCGGATTTATTGGGCGTAAAGCGTCTGTAGGCTGTTTTGTGTGTCGTGCGTCAAATCTTCGGGCTCAACCCGGAGGCTGCGTGCGAAACTGCAAGACTTGAGAGTGGGAGAGGTATATGGAATTACTGGTGTAGCGGTAAAATGCGTTAATATCAGTAAGAACACCAAAGGCGAAGGCAATATACTGGAACATTTCTGACGCTCAGAGACGAAAGCGTGGGTAGCGAATGGGATTAGATACCCCAGTAGTCCACGCCGTAAACGATGAATGCTAGGTATTGGGAGTATCGACCCTCTCAGTGCCGACGAAACAAGTTAACACATTAAGCATTCCGCCTGGGGAGTACGGTC
>MGFD01000051.1:6804-7693 GCA_001791715.1 Candidatus Uhrbacteria bacterium RIFOXYB2_FULL_45_11
TAAAACTCAAAGGAATAGACGGGGACCCGCACAAGCGGTGGAGCGTGCGGTTTAATTCGATGGTAAGCGAGAAACCTTACCTGGGCTTGAAAAACAGCTGCAAGCCACCCGAAAGGGAGGCCGCTTTCGAAGGTGCTGTTTAGGTGCTGCATGGTTGTCGTCAGCTCGTGGTGTGAACTGTTCCCTTAAGTGGGGTAACGAGCGCAACCCTTATCATGTGTTATATATGTCACATGAGACTGCCCGGGCAACCGGGAGGAAGGTGAGGATGACGTCAAATCAGCATGGCCCTTACGTCCAGGGCTACACGCGCGCTACAATGGTAGGAACAATGGGTTGCCAAGTCGTAAGACGGAGCTAATCCCGCAAAACCTACCTCAATACAGATTGAGGTCTGCAACTCGACCTCATGAAGACGGAATCGCTAGTAACGGCCAATCATCAGGTGGCCGTGAATACGTTCTCGGGTCTTGTACTCACCGCCCGTCACGTCAAGAGAGTCGGTAACACCCGAACGCCGCCGTAGGGCGTCGGAAGGTGGGATCGATAATAGGGACGAAGTCGTAACAAGGCACCCGTAGCGGAAGCTGTGGGTGGATCACCTCCTTTCTAGGGATATCAGAAACCTTCGGGTTTCAATCGATCCTAGGTCGAGATCAATTACATTGATTGGACACAATGCATCGCAAGATGCGCAACTGACGTTGCAATCACATAGAGTGATAAGCCAGCTTCTTTATTAGTAGATTCGCTTAATTTCAAAACATCGCCTGTGACGGCGATGTTTTTGTTTGCCTGATAGATTGACAAAACCTCAACATTCAGGTATATTCCCAGGTCGAAAATATCGACATGTTTCTATCCCCAAACAAAGGATTATAAGCATGAG
>MGFD01000051.1:7747-7889 GCA_001791715.1 Candidatus Uhrbacteria bacterium RIFOXYB2_FULL_45_11
TCGAGCGAATTGGCTAGAAAAAATCTTTCCCGCGAATATACCAATCATCCAGGAGTACATTGAGCAGACTGAGAACTATACAGTCGAGCTCAGGCATATTTTGGAATCAAATGGTTGGTTCCGATCTCGGCAGACACATGCT
>MGFD01000052.1:0-5074 GCA_001791715.1 Candidatus Uhrbacteria bacterium RIFOXYB2_FULL_45_11
GACGGACTCTCGGATTACGATGAGTTGTATGTGTATAAAACAAGTCCGTATTTGAAAGATTCTGATTCAGACAGCATGGAAGATAAAACAGAAGTGTTTGCAGGAACAGATCCAAACTGTCCTGTGGGAAAAAATTGTGGCGCATTAGGAGAGGTTGCAAATACAACAGAAACATCCCCTCAAGGTATTTTGGGATCTGTTCCGGGAAACGAAGGAATTTTGGAGTCCGGGCAACTTAAGTTCGGAAGTGCGGAAGATGTCCAGAAATTCTTTAAAGCAGCA
Organism: Candidatus Uhrbacteria bacterium RIFOXYB2_FULL_45_11; assembly: GCA_001791715.1. GTDB lineage: Bacteria > Patescibacteriota > Patescibacteriia > UBA9934 > GWF2-40-263 > XYB2-FULL-45-11. Next base: position 283 of record MGFD01000052.1, read on the forward strand.
ACATCCCAAGAAATCCGTTCGGCGCTGATTCAATCTGGTATGCCAAAAGCGGAAGTCGATAAAATTAGTGAGGAAGAACTGCAAAAATTATTTGAACAGGCCATAAGTCAGGCTTCTGCAGAAGGACAATTCGATTCACTTACGACAGGTGGCGCAGGCACTCAAGGAAACTAAACTCGTGAAATTCCACCACCGCCTTTGGCGGGGTCCCGCAAAAGGCGGGAAAACAATAGAATCGTATGATGATCTATCCTTTCAAAAAAACCGGTAAAACCGGATCCGCCTCTCGCGGAAAAAAACAATGGATAAGCACTGGGCTTCTTTTTGTTTTTTTGATGGGGATCATTTCAAGTGGGCTTGTGCTCGGAGTTCCAGCCCCTGCATTTGCTTCTGCAGCTGAAGCGGGTGTCATCGTTGCTGCGGATGCGGCAAAAGGAGCGTGTACTCCAGCACTTCCTTGTCCCGCTGTAGGAGTCGCGGAAACCACAAAATCTCTTTGGGATCGAGTTATTACTCCATCGCTCAAAATGCTTGCGGTAAAAGCGCTTATTGATTTTGTTTCCTTTGCAAGTAATCGCATTGCGTATGAAGCGGCTGTGTATATTGCAAACGGAGGCCCGGGGGAAGGGTCCATGTTTTATAATAAGAGTGCTTCGGATGGATTTACGAGTTTTAGAAGAGATCTTGCGGGACAAGCATTTGGAAACTTAAGTGATTTTACAAAAGAATCTTTTGGTTTGGATTTGTGTGTACCACAAGTTCCGCTCATTCGTTTGAATCTTCAGTTGAGCATTAAACAAAGTTACACCGTTCAAAAACCAAAATGTGATTTTGCGTCTGTAAAAAGTCAGTGGCGTCAAATTGTATCTGATGCGTCTGCGCTGATTGATAACGATAAAAATGCCAGAGATGATTTTTTATTTAATAAATTAGCGGAAGGGTTAAGACCTGGGAATAATGAGTTAGGGGCATCTATCGGATTTTTGCAGCTCACAGATGAAAAAGCACAAAAAGAAGCTGAAATCAAAAAAGCAGAACAAATCGGATCTATTCCTATTGGTGGATTCACCAATGTAAAAGATTTGGTCACAGGGCAAACAAAAACACCTGCCTCCATTGTGGCAAAACAATTTGACGATCAGTTGAAAGCAGCAAAAGGAGATGAAAATAAAATTAAACCAACAGACGTTCTTGCGCATCCAGATGTTTGGTATGGGCTTTTAGGGATGTCTGTTTCAACGTTTACAAACACACTTACATCGCAATTATTTAATCGCGTGTATAAAGGATTGTTTTCCCCTCAGCCAGAAAATGAGGATCCGTTTAAAATTGAATCCGTGGGTGGAAGTAACATAAATGCCATAAAAGCAGATCTTGGAGGAATTTTCACCGCAACACCTGTTGCAAATCCTCAATTTGATTTGCTTAGCGAGTTTGCTCAATGTACGCCAGACGGAACAGGAAATCGCGGACTTAACTCGTGTGTGATTGACGTAAGTGTTGTGTCTGCAATCAGTCGCGGGGGAAGTGCTGGTGCGCTTACGGTACAAGAAGCGATTGATCAAAAAGTACTGAACGGAGATTGGCCACTTATTTCTCCAAAAGATCAATCGGCAAACAGTGATCGTCTGTGTTATACGTATGGTTTTTGTTATGCGAACCTCGTGAAGTTGCGCAAAGCTCGCATTGTGTCTATTGGTTGGGAACTTGCGGCAGAAAAAAATTCATTGAGTAATCCAGCGTCACTTAATAGTATTGTCGCGGGGTTTTATGATGAGAAATCCCCTTGGTATCACTTAATCGATCCAAATTGGGTGCTTAAAGCTCCGGAAACACAATGCCGTGCGTCTGTAAACGGAGAAATTCGTGTGAGTGCGCAGGCGGCAGGACGACAAAGCGTTTGTGCAGATGCACCAACATGTATTGGGGAAGATAGTACCGGAAAGTGTGTGCAAGGATTTGGGTATTGTGTGCAAGAAAAAAATATTTGGCGCGTAAAAGGCGATGAGTGTCCCGCTCAGTACGCCACGTGTTTAACATTTGCAAACACACATAGCGGAAAAACCGCATCGTATTTGTTGAACACGGTTGATAACGCAAACTGTACAAAACAAAATGCCGGATGTCTTTGGAATAAAACGCAAAAAGTGGCAGATGCGAAAGGAGTGTTTCAATGGTTTACAGGTTCGTCAGCCTATGACGTTGACGCAACCTCTAATACGTTTCGTTTTGCTTCGTCATCTGCTGCCAACTATTCCTACCAAGATCGTTTGTACGTGACGCATGCCGCAAAACAGTGTGATCAAACGCAAGCTGGTTGTACGGAATTGAATCTGAAAAATGGTTCTCTTTCCTTGAATTTGGTTCAAAACGGAAGCCTTGAAAAAGATGAAGATAAAAATGGAAAACCAGATTCATGGAGTGTAGAGGATGGTGGATTCGAATTGAATCAAAATGAGGCTGTTGATGGGTCTGTAAGTATTCATCCGATTGCTTTAAAGAAAATCAAACAACTTGTTTCTGTTGTACCGGGTGGTTTTTACACGTTTAGTTTATATACGGGTGTTTTCACAGGTCAGAGTGGATATGTAGAAGTGCAGATAGATCCACTGACAAGTACAGGCGCTGCAACGAGCATCGCGGGTCTTTCATTTTCTTCATCAACGTGTTCCATTTTGGGATCTGGATATCGTCTTTCTGAAAACGGATCAACACCAAGCGTTTATTCTGGAGATGGATGGAAACGATTTGCGTGTACGTTTACGTTGCCACAGAATGCATCACAACTTCTCATTACTCTCGGAGGAGGTACTAATGTTAACGCAAGTTATGACGCCGTTAAGCTTGAATCCGGTGAGGTTGCTTCAAGTTTTGGAGATGGATATAACACTGCATCACCTGCAAAAACGTATTTAAAAATTGCGCCAAGTTATCTTGGTTGTAAGGGATTAGAAAATGATCCTGCGGAGTGTTCTGATTACGCGCCTGTTTGTTCTGCACTTGATGTGGGATGTAATTTGTATGCACCAAAAGAATCAGGTCCGTCTGTTTCTGCGATCGCGTCCGCACTCGATGCCTGTCCGAATACGTGTGTAGGATACGATTCCTACAGACAAGAGGGAACAAAATATGAACCGGCAAAATTCCCTGTACACTTTATTGCCGATAAAGCGGGTGTTTGTTCTGCAAATGCGATTGGTTGTGATGGATTCACAAAACTCGGAACAAACGGTGGAGAAACACAAGAGTATTACACAAATTTGCGTGCATGTTTAACACCAGAAATGGCAGATGGATCTCAGAATAAGACGTCTGCGACATACTTTACATGGGAAGGATCAGATAATTCAGGTTTCCAATTGAAAACCTGGCAGTTGTTGCAATCCGATGTAAACGGATCTCCTTGTGTCAACTCAAGTCTTGAAAGCGAAAGTTCTGTAAAATGTGTAGAGACAAAAGTGCCGGTTCTCGCTGATTCGTCTTGTGATACACACATGGATATCTTCACAAATCCGGATTGTCGCGAATTCTTTGATAACGATGGAGATATTCACTATCGTCTTTTCTCAAAAACGATCACGGTTGATTCTGCTTGTACGGCGTACAGAAAAAACACCTCAACGGCATCTGACTGTTCCGTTTCTGGCGGATTCTGGACTTCACAAGGATTCTGCCGATACTTTGGATTGCAAAAAGAATCGAAAGTTTGTTCTGTCTCAGAAAATGGATGTCGTGAATACACGGGTGGGGCAGGGCGTAATGCAACAACGATTTTGACGGAAGAGTTTGAGGGAGGAACAACAGGATTATTTGCCGCAACCGCTTCTGCAACGGCTCAGCCAAGCAATGAATCTGTTTCTTCGGGTGGACACTCTGTGCGTGTGATTGCATCAAATAACGACACCGGAATGCAAACCATTCCTACGGCGTTATCATCAAATCTTATAAAAGGAAAAGTTTACACCATGCAATTCTGGGCAAAGGGAACAGATACATTGTCTGCAGGATTTACAGAGACAAATGGCACAAAGCATTATTTTGTAGAAAACATGCCGCTTTCAAACACATGGAGTGTGTTTACGGTGGGTCCAATGGATACAAGTGGGTTTGCAACGTTTGATAAAGACGCAAAATTATTCTTTACCACAAAATCCGGAAAAGAATTCTTTGTTGATAACATCACTCTGACGCAAGCAGCAGAAAACATTACGCGCATCAAAGATTCATGGGTCACTCCGGCTGTGTGTGATCAATCTCCAAGTGGAGCGGTTTCTCCGCAGTATTATTTGGGATGTAAGGCCTATACAGATCGAAAAGGAAAAGAGGAAAGTTATTATCAATTCACACGCGTTTGTTCTGAAAAAGCGATCGGTTGTTCCGCATACTACAATACATACAATTCAGAATCTGCTTACGCACAAGTTACAAACGCACGATGTGTGAACTTGGGAGTTGCAGGAGTGCCAACAGGAACCCAGGTCGGAACGCTTCCGATCGGAAAAGCAGCGACAGGAAATGTTGCGTGTGTTGTTGGTGGAATCACGTACTGTACCATCAGCGCCGGACAAAATTATTGCGTCTTCTCATCAAAACAAGCATTTACCGATCCGTTGCCAAGTAACGCATCGTTTGGAATTGTGTATGGTCCGGAAACAGTTGTGACTCCACAAGATCAATCGATTTTCCTTGTGGATAATGGAAACGCTCAATGCGGCGAGGCCTTTAAAGGATGTCGTGAGGTTGGTGCCCCAACGTATGCGCAAGACTTAAAGACGGTCACAAAATTTGAATC
>MGFD01000052.1:5090-5520 GCA_001791715.1 Candidatus Uhrbacteria bacterium RIFOXYB2_FULL_45_11
ACACCAGATGATTACAAAAATATTTTGTGTGAGAACCAGGCGTTATTCTGTGACGAGTTCTCCTCCACAAAAGACGGAAACTTCTACTTCAAAAATCCACTCGATAAAACGTGTGAGTATAAAACGTCTGTCTCCATCAAAAATAAATCATTCAGCGGCTGGTTCCGATCCGGAAAATCTGAGCCATGTTATTGGACAGACAAAAGTAATCCAAAAAACAATGTCTTTGATCCGGGGATCGATAGCGCTTACTTAATTTCTGGCGATCAATCACAAATCTGGAAAAATGGAGACATTGCCTATGACGGTTGGATCGGTGCATGTGACACAAGTGCAAATCGTTGTACGGAATTGATTGATGCAACAGACACAAGTCCAGAGAATCACGGAAAAGGGAAGTCTTATTACGTCATCAATAACGACAAACTTC
>MGFD01000053.1 GCA_001791715.1 Candidatus Uhrbacteria bacterium RIFOXYB2_FULL_45_11
CGATTTATCACAAAACGCTTTTTGGCTGGCTCGGTCTTGCGTTCGTTCGCAGAGAGTCGTGCGAGCAAAATGGAATTCCTGAGTGGAAAGATGTTTTGCACACGTGCATTGCTCCAATTTCGCGTGAAGCAGAATCGTCTATCTATTTTCGGACTCCATCTTCGTCTCCGTATCATCATACGCAATCGTTTGATCTCAAGGTGTTGCCTCGTGGAATGCATCTTATGTCCGGTCATCATTTTCTTGGCGACATTCAGTTTGGTGAAGCTCCACATCATCTTTCAGACTTTGATTGCTTCGCAACCTATTTGAAAGAAGATGTTGTTGCGTGGATTGATTCGTTGAAAAAAGCACGCGGCATTCCAATTGAAGAGCCAAAAAAAGACGCGCCCGCAGAGACATCGACTGACTGTGATGAAGGGGAGGCGTAACAGTCATTGAATTATTCTTGCCGAAGTTTTGTTTCGGCCCTTTATTCTCGTTTCGAGATGGTCGATGCGAGTGAGAGGGAATCATGCAAAAAGTGCTCATTGTAAAATCGATGAATGTGACGCCAGAAGAGGAACTTACTCGCCGACTCGCTCCGCTTTTGAAACGCGGGTATCGCGTGGTCACGGCGAGTACGTCGATCGCGCTTCATGGAAACATCGAGCGGTTTGATGTGCCTGGTACGCTTTTGTTCAACGTTGCGCACCATGCCTACTACGTGACGACTGTTGTGCTAGATAATAGAAAGTAGTTGTTTATATTTTTGTTCCCTCGATGAATTGAGGATGACGATGCCACAAGTGCATCGAGGAGAATGGAAATGAAGACGACAAAAGAGTTTGGCCTGAACTTTCGGGATGCAGAAGGTTGGGGTATGGATTATTTGCAAGTATGTGTTCATGCAGAACTGCAGGAAGGGAAGATTCAGATTGAGTTGGAGTTCAGTCGTGGTCGTGAAGATTCATCGGTTGAAGAAGGGAAGGAAGAATCAGAGACGTATATGGGATTGCATGAATTGACGCAATGCGTTGATTTGACTAGGTTGAAAGAATATATCAAAGACACGTTTCCCCTTCTTGAGGAATTTGAACTGGCTGAACTCGAATCCGAAGTCTTGGGTCGAAAGATCAAGACAGAAGAAGGGATTGCAAAACTTGTTGCTCAAGGATGGCAATTGTTTCATTACCGAGAATTTTTTAAGGGAAATCTTACGAACATTTGTCGATTGATCTTTGAGCCAGATGTTGATCTTTCTCGTTGGAACCGTAAGAAGTTCACGAGTCGTGTTGGGACAAACGGTGAATTGATTCGCGGAAAAGAAGCGCGAGCATTCTGGGATTGGTGGACCTCGGGTGCTGTAAGACTTTCGTATTTTTTTTAGGAGATCTTGCCGAAGCCTCTCGCTTCGGCCCTTTACTCTCGACGCGATATGGATCGTGTTGAGTGAGAGGAGGCATCATGACAAAAAGACGTTATTACGAATGTGCTTACGGGTATCTTGGATCATTCCGGTTGGGAGGAGGGGAATTCTACAACATTGAAGTTGGTACAGATGATTCTGCTCAAGATCCTTACGAAGTTCTTGAATCCTATGCATTCACTGTCGGCCGTTTTGTTGAGGGTGCTCCTCGAGTCGAAATCGAAGACAAATTTCTTCTCGAAGTGTTTCGAGCTCTCGTACAGCAAAAGATGATAAAACTCGATATGGTCTGCTGTAACCACGCTTGGTTGATACCGCTTGGTTGAGAAGGCGTGATTTGATAGGCGTCTAAATACTTCTCCTCTTCGTTGTAATGTAGCGTTGCACGGAATGCAACGAGGAGTATGTGATGCCAGAAAATTACGAGTATCTATACGAAAGCCAGATTCGTATGGGGCCAGAGTTTGAGAAGAATTACTATGAGGAAAAAGGCGAAATCGAAGTTGGATATGTGAGACAAGGGTGGTACTCTTCTGATTTTCGCCTCGTGAAAGCTGTGTTGACTCTCAAACCTCAGGAAGAAGATCATGAGCTCTGCGGTGTGTGGAGATATATGGCGACGTGTCGCGGTGAATTCACTGCTGAGTACCATTCGGGTTATGAAGAGGAATACGAATTCGAAATGAACGATGTCTACGTGATCGAAAGCACACCTCCGTTCGTTGGAACACGTGAAGATGTCTTGCGAGAAAGGGCGACACGTGGATATCTAGAACTTCAAAACAAGATTGAAGAACTGGAACGCTTCATTGTAGACCTTAACAAGATCATCACGGAAGCGGGAATCGAAATCGTCTTCAAGCTTGTCGAACTGTCAGAATCAGAAGAGTAACGTTCACCTCGGCCGAGCACGCAAACTCGCTCGGCCCATTTATTCTCGACGCGATGTGGATTGTGTTGAGTGAGATGGAATTAAACAAGAGGAGGGAAGATGAATCAAGGTGAATTTTTCAAACATCTTGCTTGGGTTCATATTGTGTCTTGCATCATTGCGTTTCTTGAGAAACGCGGTGTTGCACCACTTTCACATGCTGAACGATTTTTTCTCTATCGCAAGGTTGAGAATTATCTGAATGGGCAGGAAGAAGTGTGCAAAGATCCTGCGTTTGGATCTTACGAAATTGACAACAAGACGATTTCGTTTCGGATGAATCCTCTTAATGCTGTTGGTGGTGAAAAGAGAATCATTATGGTCTGTGAGATGGATACAAATCCGGGAACCGTCGAAATCAACAGAAATCTGCAAATGACTCAAGAGATTAATCGTATGATTTTTAGCTGAAAGAAGCAGCTCGCTCAACTTATCTCAGCGAGATAAGTTCTTTTCTCGGGTGAAGAACAGTGGGTTCGTCGCACGAGAATCGAAAAGTGTTCTTTAACAAAGGAGTGCAATGTGCAATCACGTCAAAACAGGGAAGTGGGTTCAGTTTAATTGTTTTCATCCAAACGCAGGTCATGAGTGGATGAAGCATAAAACGGAACGTATGGAAAAATGTGTTCAGACACATTTTGAAAAAGGAGCGTCTCTCTTTATTCCTCCACACGTTTATACTCAGATTCCATGTCTTACTGTGTTGAATCTTTCTTTTGTCTCAGATGAACAGTATTTGAAACACGTTCAGCTTGTGAAGTGCTGTTTGTGTCAAACCTATTTTGTTCAGAGAATTGTTCATGTGAAAACAAGAGGAGCAAAGCACACTTCTAGTGAAATTTCGGTCGTTGTTGCCAAAAGACTTGCTGATGAAGCTTGTCAGACGTTAACAGAAAAGAATACCTTGTTTCGGAATTCACATTGGGAAAAGATTCACAACGCATTTCGGACAGGGGTAGCGAGTAAGTTCGTTGCGAGTGATGAACACAAACAGTATGGTGTTGTTCAATCACAACACAATTTCTTCTTGGATCAGGTAAAGGATTTTTTCTTGGAGGGATCTGAGAACGCCTCCGGTTCTTGAAGTTGACCTGCCGAAGCCTCTCGCTTCGGCCCATTTATTCTCGACGCGATGTGGATTGTGTTGAGTGAGATGAAATAAAACAAGAGGAGGGAACATGTCTCAAATAGATGTTGTGGTATTTCGTGGGGATGTTTCTTTTTTGCATCGCGAAATCGTTTCTTTGTGCGGAGTGACATTTAAGTTCTATCATGATGCAGATGATGCAGAAGGGCATCCAATCATTTCTGCTCGATCTGTTGAGGTAATGGCTAAATCGCGCGAACGATTTTTTCGGAAGACGGTGCGTGGATATGTACGGCGTGTTGTGCGCAGACATGAATCGCACTGAGTGAGAGAAATAAGGAGGTTCATGGTTTATTACATAGATCTCGGGACATTCACGAAGATGCTCGAGGTGACACTTCATCGTGTCGATGCAAACGGAAACAAGATTACCGAACTGAGGTCGGTCACGTTTTCCCGCACACTCGAAGTTCATTGTGAGGAAGGGTTTTGGTATGATCTGACGGAAGAAGTGCAAGATCCCATTGAGCACGAAGGGATGATCAACAATCAAGGAAGATCGTCGTGGGAGCATGTGGATCATAAACTCGTAGAAACACTCATCGACGAGCAAACCACAAAGATCGCTGAACAAATTCGGACAGCGCGCGCTCTTTTGAGTCAGTTGAATTCTCTGCGCCCAAGAGAGAATCGGCGATGGTTCACTGCCTGAGATTCTCTCGGGCCTTTTACTACGATGTGATTAAGGTGATCACATTGTTGAGAAGAAAAGAGGAGGGGATATGTACATTCATCGTTCACAGAAGTTCCCGGGTGTTGTTGTTCATACAAGTGATGAAGTTTATCAAGAAGCCCTGGCAATTGTGGCGGGCGGTCCTTCTCTTGAAGGGTCTACGATCGAAGAGATTTTGGATCGTCAGTATGAAGACATGTTTTCCGTAGAAGCACAGGCGCCGTACCTTGAGTTTGTTCGTTTGCACGGAGCACGTCGTGGGTGTTCTGAAATTCATGTGTTGAACGCACATGGTGGAAGTTCGAACGGACAGTGGATATACGAAGATCGATCTCGATCGTTCTCATTGCAAACATGGATTGATCGCCATGCAAAACAGGCGGCGGCGATCGTTCTTACGGTTTGTAATGCAGATGGTCTGACGGTCAGGTCTCGTCATGTCCCCATTTTCATTCCAGACAATATCGTAGGCACTGGGTTTGCTTTTCTGAGCGAGTACCATTTCACGATGCGTTTGCCGAGTGGGGAAGAGGTTGATCGGTACACGATCGACTATCATCTGAAACAAATCTGCAAAAAAACAAAAGTGGATCCATAAGATTCGCACACCTTGGCCGAGCATACAGACTCGTTCGGCCCCTTTATTCTCAACACGATCGGTTCGTGTTGAGTGCGAGGTCATTTTTCTGTTCAGACAGGAGGCTTCATGAATGGATAATTTCTTGAATGACGAGTTTGCTTTTACCATGATCACGGCGATCATGTTGAGTGAGAAAGAACAAAGGAGGTTGCGATGAGTTTTGAGTTCGGTTTTTCGCTTTCACAGCATCATCGTTTGGAACAGCGCCTTTCGTTGAAACAGACGTTGAGACTCCGACTCGAACATGCGGTCATTACGCCACGTGCGATATGTTCCGTGTGTAGATATGCACTCACAGAATCCGACATCAAGATCGGTTGGCTCGATGATCGATTCGACATCACGACCGAGTGTCCCACGTGTCATGCACGTTTCATTGCGGAGCTGGATATTGATGAACCGAACGGAAACGCGCTTGTACACTTTTTGTGTCCGCAACAGCTCTTTCATCGCGTCAACCAGATCCTCAAAGGTCGGCAACGTGTTGGCATCGGGTTTCTGCAAACACATCCAGAACTCTTTTGGAACTGGATTCGACATTTTGGTACCTATGATCTTGGACGTAAGGCCTTCGTTGAATGGCGCGCGTCCCTCTAACATCCTGTAACGGATGTTTTTTTGTTGGGGAGTGGTGATCCTCCCTTACGAACATCTTCCTGGTATACTGTTTCCACTATGAACCTCTCCGAAATCCTCCTTATTCTCCCGCCAAACGATGCGGAAGCCATGCTTATCAAAAAACTCGCGGAAGCAATCGGGCTTCCGATGTTGTTGTCTGTGCAAAAACATGGCGCATCGCTCGATGAGGAAAAAGATGTTGTGGCTTTTATAAAAAAGTCGAAGTGCAAGCGTGTTGTGATTGTTGAGATGCCGGGAGAGAAGACAGAAGAAAAAATTCGTAAGCTTGGTGTTGAATTGACGATCATCG
>MGFD01000054.1 GCA_001791715.1 Candidatus Uhrbacteria bacterium RIFOXYB2_FULL_45_11
TCCAGAATCATAAACATGTGTTGTTTTTGACCAATTTACAATCATGTTATCAAAACCAATCACCCCGTTATAGGTTCCGGTTGTACCAGCACTATCAAGATAAACAGCGAGCTTCAATGTATATGTACCGGCTGTAGAAACCTTGCTTCTGATATCGATCGATGTTGAGCCCGCCCAACTTGTTGTCGAAGTAATTGCGCCACTATTCCAAACTTCTGTCCCAAGTGTCGGATTTCCTGTTCCTGTATCAATAAAAGCATATATTTTAAAGACGTCTGGTGTCGCTGGCATGGAAAACGTGATGGCGCTCCAATCAAACGACAACGTAGCCGTATCTGGCGTATTGACCGTTGTTGTAAACGATTGACGATACAATCCCGCAGCAATCTTATTTTTTGCAGGATTAACCGTAACACGAACATTTCCACCAGGATTTCCACCGGATGCAGAATATGCCCCTGCCGCATCACCTCCACTCAACCAATCCGCATACGTCCATCCGGTTGCATTTGCATCTAATCCTGAATTTGTCGTGGAACCACTTGCCGATGTTCCTCCATCTTTCAATTGTGCAACTCCACCAGTTACCTCAATTTTTGCGGAATCGTAGGTATAATCTCCTGCGGTATTAAAATCATAATGTTGAATCGCGGCAAGAAGTGGCGTTGCTCCCAATAAATACGCGGAAATAATTCCAACAACCAGCACTTTCAGCACATACAATCCACCTGCCCCACCAAACGTGAACAAACTGATTTTTCTTCTGAAAACAAACGATTGATACGGGATTTGATCTTTTTGTTTTGTAGGAAAGAGAACACCTGTTTCTTGAACTTTATCAGGTGAAACCAAAACATAAAGCGGCAAAGAGACGATTGCAAAAAGACACTCGGAGCAAATCAATAAAATGGCGGACGGAAAAACAGATGTCAATCGGTCAGATTGAACAATTTGTTGTTTAAGGCGTGCAATGTATCCGGAAAAACGTAGAAAAAAATTGAGCCAACGTATTTCCATAAAAGATCAGATCGTTAAGAAAACCAGGAATGCACCAAGAATAATTAAAATGACAACAGACCAGTTTGCAAGAACATCAATGTTTCTTACAAGAAGATCCGCAAGTGTGGTTTTGACTTTGAAATATTGTGTGCTTGAAAAATCACTACGTGTTCCCGTAGGTGCACGATAACTAAACGCAGACAAGGAATGATTTCCTTCACGTAAGGCGAATTCTTTTTGTGAATGCTCGATTTTCCAATTTCCATTCTGATCACTCTCACCCGTATAAAGCGTTGTTTGAGCATCTGTTAAAAACAAAACGATCGTGGCGTTTGGCTCGCCCGTTCCATAAAAAACAAAATCTTTTCCGGATGTTTTCTGGACGCGCTGTAATTCTGGTTTTTTCAAACTCTGAACCGTACGTGCATTTTGAATACCGGCTTGCTCAAGAATGGTGGATTGTTCTTGTGCTGTCAGTTCTGGTGGTCTTAAATCACTTACACGATACAGCGGAAGCGGACCAAAAACCGTTGGAACAAGTAAAATCAATAAAAGTTTTATCACCCAGACCGTCGCAACAATCATGACGCCTGTCAGCGTTAAAATACGGCGTAATTTATAATCGAACGTTACTTTGGCATAACCGCTGTGCTCTGAAAAAAAAGCCGTAACATTCTGCGATCCAACACTGACGTACAACGGCAAGGAAATGATCGCCAAAATCATCTCCAACACAATAAGGGAAACAATGTTTCCCACGATCTGCAATCCTTCTTGTCCAACCAACAACTGTTTCTTCTGATAAATCCGGTTTGAAAAACGCAGAATCAAATTGAGCCAGGTTGATCTCACAAATATATTGTTAAGAACTCTTTTCTAAAATCTTTGTAACCTTTTGCACAAGAACGGAAAGATCTGTATCTGATTTCACAAAATAATCCATTGCCCCTAAACTTTTTGCATGTTCTTTATTTTCATCTGTTCCAAGATTTGAAAGAACGATCACGGGAATCGGCTTCAAAACAGGATCTGCTTTTATTTCTTTCAAATAATCAAACCCACTTTTCTTTGGCAAAACCAAATCCAACAATACCAAGTCAGGTTTTAATCGATGTGTCATGGTGACGGCAGTTTCTCCATCTGTTGCGGTTGCGATGGTAAAATCTCCTTCATGAAAACTGAGGTAAAGCGCTCGTAAAATAACCTCATCGTCTTCCACGATTAAAATAAGCTTCTTTTTGCTTTTTGCCATAACAGCTAAACCAATTTATTCACAAACTCCACGATCTGCTCAATTTCTGTATTTGCTTTAATGAAATAAGCTTCTGCCCCAAGAGACTTTGCAGATTTTACATCTGCGACAGATCCCAAATTTGAAACGATTACAACGGGAATAGCAGATGTTTTTGTGTCCGACTTCAATTGTTTTAAAACAGCGAATCCATCAAGGCCCGGTAAAATCAAATCAAGCAAAATAACATCTGGTATTTTTTTTTCTACGGTTTCTTGCACTTCTAATCCGTTTGCCACGCGAATGATATCAAAATTTTCTGTGGCAAACGCATCCGCCAGAGCGCGCGACAAAAGAGCATCATCTTCCACGATTAATAAAACTTTTTGTTTCGCTTTTTTCTGGGATTTTTTTTCAAACATAAAAAGTTTTGTATGCGATTGTTCCTTACAAGTATACTCCGATTCATAAATAATCCATAGCTCATGAGCGGTGGACAAAAAAATAAGTCAATGTATACTTGCCCCGCGTCAATTTGGCGATGTAAAATAGGAGTGTTCCATGTCAGGGAAAGCACGTTGGTTTGATCCGGAGACCGCACACATTCCACAAGAGCCCTCTTTCCGAAGACAGCTTCCGGTTTCAAACATGTTCCTCATTAAACAAGAGCTCGGAACATTCGAACGGAACCATCCAAACACTCCCACATATGATGCTTCGCAAGGCGATGGTGGTGCAACGCTTGGTGGTGTTCCATCAGAAGAACTGGCAAAAGCCCTTCTTTCATTCGCCCCAAAGACACAGACAACTGCGTACGGACGTCCAAACGGCGACTCGCGCGTTCGAACCGTTCTGCTTGAAAACTACTGGAATCTCGACACGATCGGATTCACACCAGATCAAATTCTGGTGACAGACGGCGGACGCGATGCGCTCCAAAAATGGTATCAGGCGATTCATATGCTTACGGGAAAAATCGGCCTTACGGTCGTTACGTCCGCAGCACCGTGGATTTCCTACGCGCACGGAACGTACGTGAATGGATTCAATCTGCTCTGTGCACCCGCGCAAAGCAAAACAAATCTCTGCATGTCACCAGACGGCATCACAGAAGCCATAAACATTGCTGGCCACGCAGACGCACTGATCATCACAACCCCAGACAATCCGACCGGCAAGTGGTACAGCCCCGCAGAAATCAAAGCTCTCATAGAGCGAGCACGATTTCATGGGATTAATTACATCCTTGTCGACCTCATGTACCAACTCGTCATCGACGACGACGTTCCGCTCTACAACTGGTCTGACATGCTTTTGTCCCTTTCCGCAGTAGATCGCGCATGCGTAACACTTCTTGATGGCCTGACGAAATCGGTCGGCGCGAGCAATATTCGCATGGCACACCTTGTGTGTGGCAGCGACAAACTTGCAAAGACCATTCAAAGCATTGCCTCACACACTGTGCTGCCAAATTTTCTTGGTGAAGCATGTGCCCTCGAGGTCTACTCAAGTTCGGACGTACGCAATCACCCTTGGGTGAAACGCATTACGGAACGCACCTCTGCAAGTCGCAACATCTTTCGTCGCGAAATGATTGCGCATGGATACAACTTCATTGCCGACCAGGGCTATTATGCCTTTGTCGACGTGACAAAATGGCTCCATCGCAGCTTACGACCAGATCAGTTCTTCAATGGCGCGCTTGCAAACACAACCATGTCCATTGAAACTGTAAAGGATCTCGGAAGTTACTTGGCTTGCAATCATGGCATCGCCATTGTTCACGGAACACCATTTCTCCAACCAAATTACATCCGCTTCTCCTACGCCCAAGATCCCGCAACAACCATCGCAGCGATCGAACGATTCGATCGTGCCCTGAAGTCCATCCCCTAACCTCGCATCTCCCATGCGAGGTTTTTTCTTCCCTTTCTCTCTTCTTTTCTTTCCTCAATCGCTCTTTCCGCCCTTCCCCTTATTTCATTGACACATCCCCTCATTCATGACACACTTGCACCCTCATTCACTAGTTCAAAATTATGAACGAAGAAACAACAACAGAAGAAGAAGTTGTAACACCTGATGCAGATGAAACAGCAGAAGAAGTAAAAGAGGCAGAAGAAGTAAAAGAAGAAACAGCTCCAGAAGCAGAAGAAGTTGCAGCGTAATCCAACAAAAAAACCGCCACATTTCAAAATGGGCGGTCTTTTTTTAATCCATAAACGTTGCATACCCACCTTCCAGGCTCGAGACATCCGCATATCCCATATCCACAAGGGTTTTTGCCGCAACAGAAGATCTTCCACCACTTAAACAATACGTCACAATCTTTGTGTTCTTATCTGGAACAACATCTCCAATCTTTAAGGACACAAACCAATGCGGCATAAACACCGCTCCCCCAATGTGCCCTGCTTTCCATTCGTCTTCTCCTCGCACATCTAACAAAACGAACGGTTCTTTTGAAGCGATTAAATCTTTAAGTGCCTCTACAGTCATCAATTTATACATACAACATTCAGTGTAAGAGAGTTCTCTTTTTTGCGCAAACAAGCATCCACAATGCGTTTGACAAAACACAAAAAAAAGATTAAACTCAATCCATAAAACAGATTTCAAAACGCCACGCAGCAAGCGTGCGTATTTTTTTGTGTGTAGATACGGATTACAGATTAATACAGATAGAGATAACCTAAAAAAGATATGCAACAAATTCAATTTATCTATGAACAATTGAGTTATCGTATCATCGGGGCAATTTATGATGTATATAATAATCTTGGGCCTGGGCTTAAAGAAAAAACATATAAAGATGCGATAACAATAGCTCTAAATAAGCTTCAAATCTCATTTCAAAGAGAATGGTGTGTGAAAGCATGTTATTCAGGTGTTGTAGTAGGCAAACGATTTTTCGATTTTTTAATCGATAACACGATCGTTCTTGAGATAAAAATTGGGAATTATTACGCCC
Source organism: Candidatus Uhrbacteria bacterium RIFOXYB2_FULL_45_11 (assembly GCA_001791715.1). Lineage (GTDB taxonomy): Bacteria > Patescibacteriota > Patescibacteriia > UBA9934 > GWF2-40-263 > XYB2-FULL-45-11. The sequence goes on from MGFD01000054.1 coordinate 5,202, forward strand.
CACAGCACATGAAACAAACAAATGATTATTTGCATGTTTCTAAATTAAAACTCGCCATTCTCGCCTACTTTGGAAGCGACAGAGTTCGCATCAAACGTCTCGTAAACTTATATTGAGATGATCTACATCTGTATTAATCTGTAATTCGTATCTACACACCCAACATCATATGTACGACCAACTCAAAACCTACTTCGGATACGACGCCTTCCGCCCTCAACAGGAAGAAATTATTTTGAATATCCTGGAAAAGAAAAATACGC
>MGFD01000055.1 GCA_001791715.1 Candidatus Uhrbacteria bacterium RIFOXYB2_FULL_45_11
TGATGGGAAATCTTTTTTTGATTCCGATTCGACCATTCATGCGTTTGAATTAATGTTCTGTTATGAAAAGACGGGCAATTTTTTGGAAACACTATTTTTTACAAGGAATGAATCCCGCGATTCGTTGTCTTATTTTATCTGATGTTATTTGGCGTGGAAGCGTTGGGTTTATTGGGCCAATCTTTGCTTTATTTATTGCAGGATTTATTGAAGGAGGATCGGCAGAAGTTGTTGGTGTTTCCATGTCTATTTATTTGTTCACCAAAAGTCTGTTTCAGATTCCGTTTGCCACCATTATGGATCGCATACGCGGAGAGCAAGTGGATTTTTGGTTTATGTTCAGCGGAACATTTGCAAGTGCGCTTTTGCCGCTTTCGTATTTGGTGATTCACACCCCCATGCAATTATATGTTGTGCAATTTCTTTGTGGAATTGCCGCCGCTGCATCGTTTCCGCCGTTCATGGCGTTGTTTACAAAACACATGGATAAACATAAAGAAGGAGCCGAGTGGGGGATTTATTACACACTGACAGATTTATGCACGGCAATGACGGCGGCTCTCGGAGGAGTCATGGCTGTAAATTTTGGGTTCCAGGCATTGATTGTTGTGGTTGTTCTCATGGGATTGATCGGATCATTTGTTTTATTCCCCATTCGTTTTTTTATTCGTCAAAATACATCTGTAAAATAACGTGGAGAATGGGCATAAATCAGGTTTTATCTAAAATCGTATTCATGTATACTGGCCTCGTATGAAAAAAATTTCTTCGTCATGGATCTTGTATGGTGTTGCGCTGCTTGTCGTTGTGGGGCTTTTTGTGTTCGTGGCGGCAAATCAATCTTCGTCCGCGGATCCTAAAATGGATGCCTTTGCACAATGTCTTACGGACAATGGAGTAAAAATGTACGGCGCCTGGTGGTGTCCGCATTGTAAATCGCAAAAAGAATTGTTCGGAAAGTCTTTTTCAAAAATCAATTCGATTGAATGTTCAAGTCCCGGATCAAACAGCATGAATCAAATTTGTCAGGAGGCAAAGATTGAAGGATACCCAACATGGGAGTTTAAAGACGGAACACGCGTGAGTGGAGAACAATCGTTGGAGGATTTAGGAAAAAAAGCTGAATGCACCCTATGAAAAAACTTCTTTTCTGGATGATCGGATTTGCCATCGTGGGTGTTTCTTTGTCCACGTATGCATTTTTGCATAATCGCGGATTTGCATCCGGAGCACTTTGTAACATCAATGACACACTCAACTGCGACGTTGTAAACAAAGGTCCATTTTCGGAATTTTTTGGCGTTCCAGTTGCGTTTATCGGATTGATTGGGTACGCCTTTTTATTGATTGGCTCTCTGTTAAAGCTTAAAACACCAAATGACCGTTCCCTCACCATTTTTTTGCTCGCCCTTGCGTGTGGGGGATTTGGATTTAGTTTGTATCTTACTTCTATTGAAGCAACTATTTTGCATGCGTGGTGTGTGATTTGTGTTTCGTCGCAGATCGCCATGCTTGGATTTATTATCGCAATCATTCGGCTTGCGCATCAGGAAAATCATTTTCATTTTATTCTGTCTTGGTTCAAAAAGTTTTCTCGCTAATCTGCGTTTATGAAAATCTCTTTTTACGGTGCGGTGGAGGATGTAACAGGATCATGTCATTTGCTTACGGTTAATGACGCCGATGGTCACGAACATCAATTATTGATCGATTGTGGAATGTTCCAGGGTGAGCAATTGTGTTCAACAAAAAACGTTCAACCTTTTCCGTTTGATGCATCTCATTTGGAGAGCGTTTTTGTCACACATCCACACGCAGATCACACGGGACGTTTGCCTGTGCTCGTGAAAGCTGGATTTGCAGGCAAGATTTACATGACAGAACCCTGTCTCAGTCTTTCGCGATTAGTATTGGAAGACGCGCATCACATCATGGAAGAAGACGCAAAAAAGTGTGGAAGCCCAACACTTTACGAACTTGAAGATCTGCATGGCGTGTTCGATCAAACAAAACAAATCGCTTATCATGAAGAAATCACTATCGCTCCAGGAGTGACGGTTATGTTTCATGATGCAGGCCATGTGCTTGGTTCTGCATATATTTCTATTGAAGCAGAAGGAAAGCGTGTTGTCTTTTCTGGAGATATTGGAAATGATGACGTGCCAATTCTTCCGCCCACAGATCCGATTTCCCATGCGGATGTTGTTGTGTGCGAATCAACGTACGGACATAAAGTGCACGAAGATCCTGCAACACGTTCAAGTTTGTTGAAGGATGCCATGATTGAATCAATTCAACAGAATGGCGTTTTGCTTATTCCGGCGTTTTCCATTGAGCGCACCCAAGAAGTGCTGTATGAAATGGATTTGATTTTGCGTGATCTAAAAACAAAAGCCCCAATCTATCTTGATAGCCCCATGGCGATCAAAGCTACACAGTTGTACCGAGACTTTAAGGCATATCTCAGATTCCAATCACCAATTTTAGACGAACCCGATCGTGATTTCTTTTCTTTTCCAAATTTGCATGAGACGCTTTCAACAGACGCTTCAAAACAGATAAATGATGCTCCCGCGCCAAAGATCATTATTGCAGGTTCTGGAATGATGAACGGTGGTCGCATCATGCATCATCTCCAAAGATATTTGCCGCTTGCCTCAACAACAATTTTGGTTATTGGGTATCAAGCGGCTGGAACCATTGGTCGTCAAATTTTTGAAGGAGCAAAGACCGTACGTATTTATGGCCAGGCAGTACAAGTACACGCAAAAATTAAAGGCATCGGAGCGTTTTCGGCGCATGGAGACCAAAACAAATTAACACGTTGGATGAAACCAGAAGATGGTGTCATACCAAAAAAGATTTTTTTGGTGCATGGAGACGATGATGCGAAAGTCGAGTTTGCGGAGCATCTTCGTAAAGAATTGAAAACGGAAGTGTTGATTCCAAAAGAGGGAATGACCGTTGAATTATGAAACGACCAGGATCAGAATCCGGCTTCACACCGGAAATCAAGCAACAAAACACCTACGAAATTCTTGCAAACGCAGAAACGCGCGAACAGTTAAAAGAGCGCATGCTTCGATTTGTGAAAACGGTTCATGATCGTCATGTGGATTCAATGGTATTTTTGGATCGCAGCGCACGACCATTGTCGTGGATGTTTCAAGATCTTTGGGATGGAATGTATAAAGAAGAAAAACGTCCGGAGATAAAATATGTGAATATCGGAACCTCGTCACATGTTCACAAAGGAGTTTCGGATATGTTGCAGACCGCTTATTTTGGGGTGTATTCAGATGCGGAGTCGATTCAAAATAAAATCGTTGAATCTGAAGAAACTGATGAATGGTTTACCACCAAAGAAATTCCAAAGAGTTGGCAGAGGTCTATGATTGAACATGCGGAGGTTGTTAACGAATTGCAATCTATTTTCGGAAAGGTATTTGATGGGAAATCTCTTTTGATCGTGGATGAAATGATGGGTCAAGGAAAAACGCTCATGGCCGCTGCAGGATTTTTTGCGTTAGCATTTCCGCAAACAAAAGAGGTTGAAGCAACGGGATTGTTTTACTCGCGTCAATATCACTCACGAGATCGAGTGTTCACGGACACGACGGAAGATAAAAAAATAATCCCATGGCTCCAAGAGTTGGGGATGGCGGGAGTTCTTGAATTGCCCGATGAATCCCTTTTGAGCGGAACCATCACAAAAGAACAGACACAGAAAATTTTGCCGATCGTACAGACAAAGATCAAAGAATTGGAACGTGATATAGCAATGTATGCATCAAAAGAGGATCAGGCGGATCTCGAGAAAAATCTTGAACGTAAGGATTTATACGAACATCCCGAAAAAATGATCCAGCGCGCGCGACAATTGCGAAAAGAACTAAAACAGCTCGCTTCAGACGCGTTGCGTGAAAAATCTGAGAAATAAAACTGCTCCCACGAGCGGTTTTTTGTTTCCCCTCTGTTCAATCTGACTGATCTCCGCTACACTTCCACGGATATGCCGCTTTTTGATTCCAAAATCTTACGGAATGCCTCTTCTCCAGAGGCTTTTCGTCGTGGAAAAAATTATGTGGAAGATGATGCGGTTGATAGTATTCGTATTGAGCGCTTGCCATCCGGAGACGTTTTCATTGTCGGAACGGTGTATGGAAGTTATTTGTATCACACAAAATTGACGCTGAACCAAGCGTGTACGCAAGTGATTGGATATGATTGCGATTGTCCGTTTCATGGAGAGGGAGCATGTAAACATGTGGTGGCACTCGGTCTTGTTGCCGCGCGCCGATCTGTCATTTCTGGAGATAATCGTCGAAATAAAAAGAACACAAAACAATACAGTGAACAACGTGGTGAGATGGCAGACCATGATCTTTTGGAAACACTCAAAACGTATGCGGCAAAGCGTGGTGCACACGCGGATGACGAGCACCTTGCAAAAACCGTAAAAGAACTAGAGGCCTTGCTTGTGCAAAAAGGAATTTCTGCGACGCATTACGGACACAAAGAACATCCGCAAGAATTTGTGTTGGGAGATATTGAATGTGCGTTTTCCTATATTCTGATGGACGACGTCATTCGTGTAGACACCACGGCGATTTATGGACCCCTGTCTTACCCGCTTGAAGGATGGCGTTTGTTGCATGGAGATGATGATGGAAAAAAGATTGCGTTGCGCGATTGGCGTGAAGAACGTATGGCGGCGGCAAAGCTTGAGCAATTTGGATTTCATCTTGTGGATACGGGTGTTTTTGAAATGCCCGCTGCCTCTGCGTATCTTTTTTTGCGTGAAGGATTGTTTGAACTTGGAAAAAAATATCGTGTTTTAGGAGACGATGCGTTTGAAGCACTCGCAAGCATTCAGAAAAAAAACGTGGAATCCGATTGGGATCTTTCAGAATCAAGTGGGGAAGATTGGTTGACGTTTTCTGTGGCGTGGAAATGTGGAGATCGTCCGCTGACTCCTGAGGAAATCGAGGGGCTTTCAAATGGACTTGATCGATATGTTCGTAATGCAGACGGATCGTTTGTGGAAATTGAGAATCCGGAAGAGGTCAACCGTTTGTGGGCTCTCACAAAAGACGCTCTTCCAACGCGGGATGGAACATTTAAATTGCTTCGTACGCGCGCCATGGAACTTGCGTATCTTGCAGAAGAAAATGGTTCCATGCGACTTTCTGAAACGTCCGCATCGATCCAATCATTTTTACGTGATGCAAAAGAGGGGGCGTTAGATGTTTCACCAAAGATTCCAAAGCATCTTGAGGGGGTTTTGCGCTCATATCAGCAAGAAAGTGTTGCGTGGGCGATGTTTTTGCGTAAATATAAATTCGGTGGCGTACTTGCGGATGATATGGGTCTTGGAAAAACCCTGCAGGCTCTTGCGATTCTTTCTACGGAACGTCCGGTAAACGCCGCGCCATCTGTTGTGGTTTGTCCAAAGACATTGGTCGCAATCTGGGTTGCAGAAGCTAAGCGCTTTACGCCAGAATTATCTGTGATCGCGATTGAGGGAACAGCAAAAGAGCGCGCAACATTATTAAAACGCGCGCAGAAGTGTGACGTGATTGTGACGTCGTATTCGCTCTTACAACGAGATGCAAAACTGTATCAGTCGATGCCGTTGTTTTACGCCATTCTTGATGAAGCGCAATACGTCAAAAACAGTAAAACAACAACGGCACTTGCCGTGAAAACATTGAAGGCGGAGCATCGACTCGCGCTTACGGGAACGCCGCTTGAAAACGGTGTTCATGAACTTTGGTCGCTTTTCGATTTTTTGATGCCAGGATTATTAGGGGATCGCGCGGCATTTCGATTGGAATTTGAACGACCGATTCGTGAACGCAGTGACATGGGGGCGTTGCAGGTTTTAAAACGTCGTGTAAAACCATTTTTGTTGCGCCGTACAAAAGAATCTGTGGCACCAGAACTTCCGCCACGCATGGAAGAAACAAACTGGTGCAAACTTACGCCTGTTCAAGCGAGTTTGTATGCAGAGGTACTCGCGAGCGTGCGTCGTGATGTGTTTGCGGCCGTAGAGAAAAAAGGATTTGCGCGATCACGTATTGAAATTCTTGCGGCGCTCACAAAACTCCGACAAGTCTGTAATCATCCATCCCTTGTTGATAAACGTCTTTCGCAAAATGAGGATGCGTCCGGAAAAATGGCGTATGCGCTCGAACTTGTGCGCGAGGCGGCGCTTGGTGGACATAAAATTTTGTTGTTTAGTCAGTTTACCTCCATGTTGGATCTGATCCGACCCGCGCTTGATGCGATGAATATCGGACATGTGACGATTGAAGGAAAGACACAGAAGCGCGGAGATGTTGTTGAAAAATTTAAACAAGATGATTCTATTTCTGTTTTTTTGTTGTCTCTTCGTGCAGCGGGAACGGGGCTTACGCTTACAGAAGCAGATACCGTTATTTTGTTTGATCCGTGGTGGAATCCGATGGTTGAACGTCAGGCTATGGATCGAGCGCACCGTATTGGGCAAACAAAATCTGTGAATGTTCATAAACTTGTGACAAAAGGAACCATCGAGGAACGTGTTTTGGCTTTGCAAGAAAAAAAGAAAGCATTATTTGATGCCGTGGTATCAGATACAGCGGATGGTCTTAAAGATTTGACTTGGGAAGATGTTCAGGGATTGTTTGGGGACATGTAAAAAAAGAACACCCCAAGAAGGATGTTAAGGAGGTGGTTTACGGCGAATCGGTTTTGGTGACGGAATGGGTGTTGCTGATCCACGCACAGATGGTTTCAATGCGTAATCATGATGCATTGGCCGTTGCGCGATGGGTGGTTGTGGTTCGCTGATACTTTCAGGTGGAGTATCCCAGACGACCAACAAACAATATTTGCAATATTCGTAGTGGTGATCTGCGGCATTTCTTTTGTGTACGGGGTGCATGAGCAAATCCGTACTTTTCAGGAATTCGAGCGTACCGCTGAGTCGACTTGTGATGAAATCGGTTCTACGACATTTGGGACACGAACTTGGTCGTTCGTTTGGTTTTTTGTATGTGTGAACCTGTTCTTCAAGTAACTCTTTTACGTTTTGATTTACAAGTCTTGGTTCAAACTTGATTCCGCAAGATCCACAAACAACTTCTTGTAGGATTGTGACGGACAGAGTATGAACGCCGATAATATCTTGTTTTGCGCTCGCGCCCGTGCGCGTGCGTGCTTGAAGAACGCCGTTTTTACAAAATGGACATGTTCCGCCCGGATCTGGTTTTGTGTGTGGATGCATTGTTTGTCTCCTGCCTGTGTAGATTTAATCTGACAGATTGAGTTTGTGATGTCAATGAACACGCACTCGACGTTCTGGTTCTTTTCCGCTAGGATACGTTCGTTATGAAAGATCTCTCGCACATCCGGAACTTCTGTATTATCGCCCATATTGACCACGGAAAGTCGACCCTCTCGGATCGACTTTTGGAATTGACGGGGACCGTGGAGCACAGAAACATGAAAGCCCAGATTTTGGATTCCATGGACATTGAACGTGAACGCGGAATCACCATCAAACTCGCGCCAGCTCAAATGGAATACAAGGGTCTGATTTTGAATTTGATTGATACGCCGGGCCATGTGGACTTTAATTATGAAGTTTCGCGATCCCTCGCGGCTGTGGAAGGTGCAGTGCTTCTTGTTGACTCAACACAAGGCGTGCAAGCGCAGACGATTGGAAATTTGTATCTTGCGATTGAAGAAGGCCTCACAATCATTCCTGTTCTGAACAAGATCGATCTTCCTGCTGCGGATGTTCCTCGTCGAACGCAAGAAATTATCAAGTTGATTGGATGTGATCCTTCTGAAATTCTTGCGGTGAGTGGAAAAACAGGAGAAGGCGTGCTTGCGTTACTTGATCAAATTATCGAAAAAGTCCCTGCACCAAAAGGGGAGGTTGAGAAACCTCTGCGTGCACTCATCTTTGATTCGTTCTATGACGATTATCGTGGTGTCATGGCGTATGTCCGCGTGATTGATGGTTCGTTTAAGACGGGAGAAAAAATTAAGTTTGTGGCAACGGGTGCAGAAGTTGAAATTCTGGAAGTGGGGGCTGTCACACCAAATGGTCGCATACCACAACATGAACTTGAAACGGGGCAAATTGGATATGTTGTGACTGGTTTGAAAACGATCGCGCATTGTCGCGTTGGAGACACCATCACTCTTGCAGACGCAAAGGTTGAATCCCTTGGAGGATATCGTGAAGTAAAGCCGATGGTCTTTGCGGGAGTTTTTCCGGCAGAAGGCGATAACTTTGGACGATTGCGTGATGCGATTGAGCGTTTGAAATTAAACGATTCCGCATTGGTGTACGAACCAGAGCATTCACCTGCGCTTGGATATGGTTTCCGATGCGGCTTGCTTGGGATGCTTCATCTTGGGATTTTGAAAGAACGTCTTGAACGTGAATTTAACATTGAGCTCGTTGTGACGGTTCCGTCCGTTGCGTACAATGTGTTTAAACGCAATGGTGAATCGTTCATGATTAAAAGTCCGCTTGAGCTTCCGGATGTTTCTCATATTGAAAAGATTGATGAACCGTGGGTGACGGCGGATATTGTCACACCAACAGATTATGTTGGGGGAGTGATGCAACTCGTTCAAGATCGACGCGGAATTTATAAGAACACGGAATACTTATCTGAGAATCGTGCGATTCTTCATTATGAAATGCCACTTTCCATGATCATTGTGGATTTTTACGATAAACTGAAAAGCGTAACCGCAGGATACGCATCGCTTAACTATGATTTAAAAGATTATCGTGAGGCAGATGTTGTGAAGATGGATATTCTTGTCGCAGAAGAACCGGTTGAGGCGTTTGCAACGCTTGTGTACCGAAATGAAGCGGAACGTTCCGGACGACGCATTGTAAAATCTCTGAAAGAATCGATTCCACGTGAAAACTTTGTGATTAAACTTCAAGCCGCGATTGGTGGAAAGATTATCGCAAGCGAACAAATTTCTGCTGTCAGAAAAGATGTCACAGCTGGATTATATGGTGGTGATATTACACGAAAGCGTAAATTGCTTGAGAAACAGAAAAAAGGAAAAGCACGCATGTCGGAAATGGGGCGTGGTCGTGTTACAATTCCAACAGACGCTTATTTGAAAGTTTTAAAACGTGATTAGATGAAAGTAGAAAGTAGAGAGTAGAGAGTAGAAAGGACAAGGTTGGAAATTCATTTTTCGATCATCATTTCCAATTTCTTCCCTTTCTACTTTATGCTTTCTACTTTCTACTTTTCCCCCTATGAAACATAAAAAAACCATTCGTCTTTTTTGGTCTGTTGTTTCTGTGATCGTGATTATGAGTATGGTGATGTCTTCACTTTTATTTGCTTTTTAACATGTCAAAACGTTGGTTGGTGTCCGCGCCAGCTCTGCCAGAATTTTTTGCGCAGTTTCCGGAACATCATCCGGTGCTTTTACAATTGTTGCATAACCGAGGGATCAAAACACAAGAAGAGATGGATGTGTTTCTTGGGCCCGATTGGAGTCGCGACACATGTCCGCCATCGAGCTTTCGAAACATGCCCGCGGCTGTATCGCGTATTTTTGATGCCTTCTTGAACGGTGAGGTGATTACGGTTCATGGAGACTACGACGCCGATGGTGTTTGCGGTTCTACAGTTCTTGTTTCTACTTTGCGAGATATTTCGCGCGCGCTTAATTTCGACGAATCAAAAATCAACTATTACATTCCACACCGCGAACTCGAAGGATACGGCTTCTCAATGGACACAGCAGAACAGCTCAAAGACAAAACACAATTGATCATCACCGTCGACTGTGGAATCTCAAATAAACCCGCAATTGACCTTGCAAAATCCTACGGTATAGACACTATTGTGTGTGATCATCACACCATGCCAAAAGAATTGCCCGAGTCGGCGATTCTTATTCATCCACTTGTTCCCGGCGAGACATTTTCGAACAAACATTTGTGCGGTACGGGAGTTGCGTTCAAACTCGCAAGTGCACTTATAGACGAAGCGCGTATTCGAGGCGCAGCATTTCCGCCAGGCCACGAAAAGTGGCTTCTTGATTTGGTTGCAATCGCAACAGTCACAGATATGGTTCCGCTCGTTGGAGAGAATCGTGTGCTTGAGATATTTGGGCTTCTTGTTCTCAACAAAACTAAACGTCCTGGACTTCGCGCTCTTATCGAAATCGCCGGAGGAAAAATTGGAGAACTCGACACAACATCGATCGGGTTTCAGATCGGTCCGCGCTTGAATGCGGCAGGACGCATGGCGCATGCGTATGACGCGCTTGAGCTCATGATTGAAGAAGATGAATTGAAGGCCACCGAGAAAGCGATGAAACTGCAAGCAACAAACAAAGCACGACAAGCACGATCAGACGAAATGTATAAAGAAGCAAAAAAACAACTCGTTGAACCGCCAGCAGGTTGCATTATTTTATTTCAAGACGGTTGGCAAGCGGGACTCGTTGGACTTGTTGCCGGAAAATTATTGAATGAATTTAATCTTCCAACATTCGTTTTTGGAAAAGAAGGAGATCATTTTGTGGGTTCTGGCAGAAGTACAAATCGTGTTGATTTGATGCCGGCGCTCCATGCAGCATCCATGCATCTTGAAAAATACGGAGGGCATCCGCAAGCGTGTGGACTCTCAATTTGCGGCGCGGACGCATTTGAAGCCGCAACAAAGATCATGCGCGAAACACTCGCCGTATCAATGGTTGAGGATGACGCCGTTGCAACTCTTGCGGTTGACGCAGAGATGAAACTTGAAGATGTTTCGTGGTCTCTTGTTGAGGGAATTGAAAAATGTAAACCGTTTGGGATGGGAAATCCTACACCTGTATTTTCAGCGCGGTCTGTGACGATTGTCGGACTTGGTACGGTTGGTGCGGACGGAAAACATTTGCGCCTTACTGTTCAATCATCTGACGGAAAAATCTTAAAAATGATCGGGTTTTCATTTGGGTTTTACAGTGAGACACTGCTTCTTAATGAGGTGATTGATATCGCGTTTGAAGTGTCTGTAAACGAATGGAATGGAAATCGTGAATTGCAGGGAAGAATTGTGGATATAAAAAACCATCGTTCATAATCGTATGCAACACATTCGGGATCAGAAGAAACATATTTTTCGATGGGGGATTCTGGTTTCCAGCATTCTGTATTTTGCATTCTTTACGACGGTTTACGGTAAGGTAAAATTATCGGTTCCATTTTCGATTCAAATTCCAAACGGATCTTGGGTGCAGCCATTTAAAGACGCCTGTGAAGAAACGGTTTTGCTCATGGTTGAAGCGTATTATCAAAAGCAAGAATTTTCCGATAAAAAGAATATTCAACAACGTATTGAAAAGATGGTTGATCTGGAAGATCAGATTTTTGGATTCAATAAAGATACAAGCACGGAACTCATGGCGCGTTTGATCAATGGATATTTGTCTTATGAAGCGCGTATTGTTGAAAATCCAGACTTTGAATCGATTACGAAAGAATTGGATGCGTATCATCCCGTGATTGTTCCGATAAACGGTCGGTTGCTCGCGAACGCCAATTATCAGAGTCCTGCACCGGAGTATCATGTGATTGTTCTTGTCGGATACGATCGTGAAAAAATGGAGTTTTACGCAAATGATCCGGGAACAAAATTTGGCGAGCAGATGGCGTTTGGTGTGCAATCACTTCTTTCCTCTAACCTCGATTATCCAAATGCAAAAGGATATCGGGCAAAGAACATGATTTTTACGTCGCCTATCCTTACGACAACTGCAACAAGTGATGCAGATCAGGATGGATTATCAAAACGCGAAGAACTTGAGCGCCAAACAGATCTTTACGCGAGCGATACGGATGCAGATGGATTTTTAGATGCGGAAGAAGTTGAATCTGGATATAGTCCTGTGACAAACGAACGCTCCATCAAATTACCATCTCTTGTGAGGGCTCGTGGCACGCAAAAAATATATCGTATTCAGGAAAAAGAAAAACGTCACGTTCAATCACATGACGCAATGGTTGCGCACAAATGGGATTATAAAAATATTCTTGAAGTTTCCTCCCGATTTTTGGATGGCTTTCAAGAAGCAGAGTCAATTAAATAAGGGATGAATTATTTTATGCAGAAACACTCTCACCTCAAAATTTTTACGGACGGCGGATCACGCGGAAATCCAGGGCCTGCGGCAAGTGGCGCGGTTTTGTATGCGGAAGATGGCGAGGTTGTTGCAACCGCTTCAAAGTACTTGGGCAAAGACACAAATAACCAAGCGGAATATACGGCGATTATCATCGGACTTGAGAAAGCTAAATCGCTTGGCGCAGAAACGATTGAACTTTGTATGGATTCTGAGCTTGCGGTGAAACAATTAAAAGGGGAATATAAAGTCAAAAATCCAGAGATTGCAAAACGATTTTTGGAGGTAAAAAATTTGATCGTGCAGTTTGATCATGTGAAAATAAAACATGTACGCAGAGAACTCAACAAGGCGGCAGACGCTCTTGTGAATAAAGTTCTCGATGAACAGAAGACGTGATATACTAGTCTCACTATGGGTCTCTTTGGATCGTCAAAATCAAAAACATTTCTTGGGGTTGATATTGGAGGAAGCAGTATTAAAGTTGTTGAACTTGCAAATGAAAAAGGCCGCGCACGTCTCATGACGTACGGATATTTAGAATTACCACCACAAAATGGTGGCGACGGACTTTTTGATCAACCAAAAAAAGCGGGTGAGTTTTTAGCACGCGTATGTAAAGAAGCAGACGTCAAAGCCACACAAGCCATGACCGCCCTGCAAACATCGTCTGTTTTTTCCACAATCCTTTCGTTGCCAAAATCAAAAGATCCAAAAATGGCAAAATCGCTTATTGATGCCGAACTTGGAAAACTCGCACCAATTCCCGTTTCAGAAATGATCACCTACTCCACCACAATCGATGGGGAAGCAAAAGGGAAGACAGAAAAAACAGAGGGGGCGGAAAAGGCGAAAGATGAAAAAGACAAATATACGCGTGTGCTTGTAACAGGAGCTGCAAAGACGCTCGTTTCAAAGTATATTGAGGTTTTTAAAACCGCAAAAATAAATTTACAAGCGATTGATACAGAATCCTTTGCGCTTATTCGTGCGCTCATTGGAAAAGATAAAGGGGCGATCATGATTTTGGACATGGGTTCAAAGCGCACAAACGTGTTTATTGTGGAAAAAGGAATCCCGTTTGTGTCCAGAAGCATCAATCTTGGTGGTGATTCCGTAACAAAGCGGATGGTGGAACAGATGCAATTAACAGAAGACGATGCTGAACGCGCAAAACGTGATTTAGGCATTGCGGGCGGAAATGGATCGCTCCCAAAGATTCTTGAACCTGTCATGCAACCGATTGTAAATGAAATTCGATTTGCATTTCAGTTGTATGCAAACATGGAATTAACGGAGCTGAAACGTGTAGAAAAAATTATTCTGACCGGTGGGTCTTCACATCTTGCGCATGTTCCGGAGTATTTATCGGAAACCTTAAACATGAACGTGTATCGTGGGGATCCTTGGGCGCGCGTTGTGTATCCAAAAGACCTCGCCGTTGTCCTTGAAGAAATTGGTCCGCGCATGGCCGTTGCCGTTGGACTTGCGATGCGTGAAATGGAGTAGTGGGAACGTTTGAGGTACAGATTACAGATAAGAGATACAGATATACAAATGGGGAGAAACATGAGGACGAATATCTGTATATCTGTAAGCCGCCATTTGTAATCTGTACCTCAAATATTTGTCATATGCCCCCAAAAAAGAAACCGTCATTACTGATCATCGATCCTGATACGCATCTTGCGGATATTTTGATGAAACGATTTTCCGCAGATGGTTGGATGGTCAGATCCGCAAAGACCGTTGAGCAGGCAGAAAAACTACTCAGTCGCAAACCAAGTGACGTTGTGCTCGTTGATCCATCAAAAGAGCTTCAGCCGGAAGAAGTGCTCGTGAAGCTTGTTGATAAAACAGCAGCGGGCGCGCGCACGCTTATTTTGCATTCTGCGGATTTTACACGAAAGACCATTACAACATGGAAGCGAATCGAGGGAAGTGCTATGATCCGTAAAGGAGAACATTCGATCGCAGAATTCATTAAACGCATTAAAAAAGTTGTAAGTAGTAAGTAGTATGGATTCTCAACCAAAAGTCACGCTTGTTGAAATACTTGTTGTTGTTGCGATTGTCGCCCTTGTTGGTGTGCTTGCGTCTGTGGCCGTAACGTCCGCAAGGTCAAAACAACGTGATGCCACACGTTTATCAAACGTTCGACAAATTCAAACAGCTCTTGAAGATTATTTCAATGAAACCAACGCCTATCCTGACGGAGAAGCTATGCCGCTTGGTGATTCTGCACAAAGCGCGTGTTTGAGCGTTACGGGTTTTCATGCGGATTGCTCTACAGAAACCGCAACCATCATCAGAAGCGTTCCTCGTGCGTATGAAGCGGGGTTGCCCGGAAAAGTTACGTGCGGAACTCCGGCGCGTAAAGCATTTTGTTATTCGGCTCTGAATCAAGGAGAGGCTTACGCCATTCAATTTGAATTAGAAAATAGCCTGCCAGGAGCGGGGCTTCAAAAAGGTGTTAATTGTGCGGTGCCAGGAAAAATGGCAGCTGGCGTGTGTGAATAAATCACGTCGCTCGCGAGCGACGTGATAAAGAAATCCGTTGACACAATTTCAAAAATCACGTATAACCCAAACGTCAATCACAGGGATTGGCGTTTTTGGTTCATTTCGGAGGAAAATCGCAAGATGCGCAGACTTGACGGATTGATGTTGCAACAGGCGATGGAACGCCGTAGCTGGAACAACGCAGACCTCGCACGCGAACTCAAATCGCGTGGGTACGAGGTGACCAATCGGATCATCAACAAATGGTGCAACGGTAAGTTGCAACCCAGCAATGAGCGGATCGAACTGATTGAGCAAGTACTCGGTCACGTGATTTCGAAAGCCCCCGAGCCTCGCCGCACCTTCAACTATTCGCTCGTTTCGTCGATCGCCGCCTGATCATTCTCCTAACCGACTCTGTCGGTTTTTTTGTATCGAATAAAATCTAAACGTGGTATTCTGTTCGTAATTGAGAATGGGATCATTCATTACATAGACAGTTCACGAGCGTTTTATTCGTACAATTGAAAAATTGTTTAGGTCCATGTTATATGACAGACCTGACGGAGAAAAATTTTGTTTGGAACGCAAGACTAGTAGAAAAAAAATTGATCGCAAAGCGAACGTGGGAATTTACGTTTTCCATGGATCAAAGTGATTTTACGTTTGTTGCAGGACAATATATCTGGATTCAGCTATCATCTTTGGTTTTTGAAGATCCACATGGGAATCGTCGTGCGTTTTCTATTTCATCCGTTCCTGGCACAGGTACGGTGCAATGTATTTTTCGTGAATCCGATTCGGGATTCAAACGATCTTTGCTTGCAATGGAACCAGGAGAGCCTTGTGAAATCATTGGGCCGTTCGGTTCGTCTTTTTGCGTAAAGGACCATGAGGTAGAAGGGGAATTAATCATGATCGCCGGGGGTGTTGGGGTTGCGCCGTTTATAAGTTTAATACGCACACTTCTATCCCAAGCATCTTTTCAAAAAAAGATTGTTTTAATTACACTGAACGATTCGGCCGAAAAAGTCCCGTATGCAGATGAGTTAAAGCAGTATGCACAAACGCATACAAATTTTCACTACGTCAATGTTGTTGGACGAAAATTTTTGTGGAGTGATGTAAGTACGTTCGTAGAATCTGGTTGTGATGATTGGAATATTGCCGGACCGCAAGGGATGGTTGATTCTGTGTATGCCACGTTGTCTGCGCATGAAATTTTGAAAATGAAAATGCATTTTGAAAACTATTTTCCAACAGAACAAACTATCCTAGGTCAATTGATTCAAAGAAACAGAGCGTTTCACACGTCTCAAAACGAGACGGTTTCTTACAGAACATTACGTACGGCATTTGTTTACAAATACGCCCCCATTTTTATTTTGTTGAGTGCGTTTTTTAGTTTTGTTTCAGGAGTTTCACATCGTTTGAATCAGGAACCTTCGCTTGTGATTGATGTTGCAAGTGTTGTTTTGCTTTTTCTATCGATTTTGTGGTTTGTTTTCAAAAAAGCAAGAAGGTCTTTTATTTATCTGATTTTGTTGTTTGTTGCATGTATCTTACTCATCGCTCTTTTTGATCCGGCGTATTCGCACAGTATTACGTTTTGGCTACCATTTTTTTCTATTGCAGCATTTTTACTTTTGGAAAAACAGGGTTGGGTTTTGAGTTTTGGGTTTTTATTCATGATTTGTTTATACGCTTTTTTATCTACAACGGGGATTATTGAGAGTAAATCAGATACAGTTGATTTATTTCAAATCGTCTTAAGTGTGTTATTTACAACCCTTCTTGCGGGATTTTATGAATTGGTTGTGCATAAATCAGGGCTCGCATTTGATCAACAATACAATCTTTCACGTATTTTTGAACAAGCGATTCAAAGTTCGAGTAACCATATTATTCTGACCGATAAAAACGGAACCATTCAATTTGCCAATCGTGCAGCGGAACGGACAACCGGATATTCCGTCCAAGAAATCCTTGGAAATACACCGCGGTTGTGGGGAGGGCTTCATTCCGCACAATTTTATAAACAGATGTGGAACAAAAAGAAAACAGGCGAAGTCTTTGTGGGTGAGTTGATGAATCATCGAAAATCTCACCAAACGTATCATGTGCTTGCACATATTTCTCCCATTATCGACGAACAAAATCGTGTCATGGGTTACATTGGAACAGAAGAAGACATTACAAAAATAAAACAGACAGAAGCGGCGGCTGTTAAAAACAAAGAACGATTTGAACAGATGGCAAACACCATTTCGAACGTTTTTCGTATCATTTCAAGAAAGGGGAACGAACTGCTGTTTGTAAGTAAGGCGTGTGAAGTGATGTGGCAGAAATCAGCTGAATCTCTTTATGAAGATCCAGAACGATGGATGGAAAGAATCCACACAGAGGATCAGCAACATGTTCGAAAAACGTTTGAACAATTGGTCGCAGAAGGAGGAGATTATTCGGTGGAATATCGCATTGTGCGAGATGATGGAACAATACGTTTTATTCGTGATACAGGCGGCGTTGTGGCGAGCGGAACGGAAAAAGATCAGTTGATTGTTGGAGAAGCGCGGGATATTACATTTGAAAAAGAGGTAGATCGTGTAAAAACGGAATTCGTTTCTTTGGCATCCCATCAATTACGATCTCCGCTTACCGCGATTGGGTGGTTTTCAGAATTATTGCTGAATGAAAAAAATGGAAAATTAACCAAACGCCAAAAAGAATACATCCATGAGGTGCGAGAGGGAAATAAGCGCATGATCGATCTGGTGAATGCTCTGTTAAATACATCTCGTCTAGATTTGGGATCCTTTGTGATCGATCCTGTACCCACAGATTTTGTTGTATTATCAAAAGATGTTCTAAAAGAAATGCAAAATGAAATAAAACAGAAGAAGTTGCATGTGAACGAGACGTATCAAAAAAATCTGCCAAGTATCAATGCGGATGAAAAATTGATGCGTATGATTTTTCAGAATTTAATTTCAAATGCGATCAAGTATACGCCAGAAAAAGGCCAGTTGGATGTTTCGATGAATGTTGAGGGTGATGCGATAAGGATTATGGTAAAAGATACGGGGTTTGGAATACCAAAAGCCCAACAACAACGCATTTTTTCTCGATTATATCGCGCTGAAAACGTGGTGCAGAAAAATATCGAAGGAACAGGTCTTGGGCTTTACATTGTAAAATCGATTTTAGATCAGTCTGGTGGAAAAATCTGGTTTGAATCAGAACAAGACCACGGAAGCACATTTTTTGTTGAACTTCCGTTGACGGGGATGAAGAAAAAAGAAGGGGTGAAGGTTTTGGAATAGAAGAAATGACACACAAGATGGATTTATTCCATCTTGTTTTTTTGGACGATTTATTTTGCAGTGTGTGCTATAATCGCAGGCGATATGGACAAAAAAGAAGCCTCAAAACGCATTCAAAATCTTCGCGAAGTTATTGAAGAACATCGCTACAATTACCACGTTCTCGATCACGAAACGATGTCCGAGGCGGCTTTAGATTCGCTTAAACACGAGCTCTATAAACTCGAACAGCAGTATCCAGATCTGATTACGTCAGACTCGCCAACTCAGCGTATCGGCGGCGAACCACTCGATAAGTTTCAGAAGATCACACATCAGTCTCGCATGCTTTCCATGGAGGACGTGTTTACGTTTGAAGAATTCCAAGATTGGTATGGTCGCGCGCTGAAAGTCTCGGGAGCAAAATCGATCGACCTGTTTTGTATGCCAAAGATCGATGGTCTCGCGATGTCGCTTGTGTATCGTCACGGAATTCTTGAGACAGCTGCCACGCGCGGAAACGGAACCATTGGGGAAGACGTCACCATGAACATTCGAACGATTCCATCCGTTCCATTAAAACTTCACGGTGAGGATCTACCGGATCGCGTGGAAGTTCGGGGGGAAGTGTATTTTCCCGTAAAGGCGTTTGAAAAATTTAATGCGCAACAAGAAAAAGAAGGAAAACAAACGTTCGCAAATCCGCGTAACACAGCGGCGGGTTCCATTCGTCAGCTTGATCCTGCGATTGCGGCGTCACGACCACTTCAATTTGTTGCGTGGGAGCTTGTGAGTGATCTTGGACAAAAAAACGCAGAGGATGGATTCAAACGACTTCAAACGCTCGGATTTAAAACCGCACCCGAAGCTCAACTTTGTGTTTCTCTTGAAGATGTAAAGAAACATTGGTATGCGCTTCAAAAAAAGCGTGAGAAGATGGATTTTTGGATCGATGGCATGGTTGTGCGTGTAAATGATCGCAGCACCTTCTCAAAACTCGGTGTTGTCGGAAAAACACCCCGAGGATTAGTTGCATGGAAGTTTCCCGCAGAAGAAGCAACGACGTGCGTGAAAAAAATTGAATGGTTTGTTGGCAGAACAGGTGCACTCACGCCGGTTGCGCTGCTTGATCCTACATGGATTGGTGGAACAACGGTTCAACACGCAACACTTCACAACTTCGATGAGATCGAACGTTTAGATGTTCGCGAAGGCGATACGGTCGTCTTGTTCAAGGCGGGCGATATTATCCCAAAGATTAAAGAGGTTGTTTCGCGATTACGTCCGAACGGAACGCACAAAACAAAACCACCGAGTGAATGTCCTGTTTGCGGAACGGCTGTGCAACGTCGCGAAGGGGAAGTCGCCATCGTCTGTCCGAACCCACGATGCTTTACGCAAGATCGCGAAGCAATGCTTCACGCCGCGCGCGCGTTTCAGATCGATGGACTCGGTCCTGCGATTATCGAGACGCTGCACGAAAATAACATTATCAATCGTCCGTCAGATTTGTTTTTGTTGAAGCCGGATGATCTTACTAGTCTCGAGGGATTCGCCGAACTCTCGAGCAAGAAGCTTGTGGACGAAATACAAGCGCGAAAAAAAATCGGACTCGGGAAATTTATTCTCGCACTCGGCATTCGCAACGTTGGAGAACAAACCGCAATTGATCTTGCAAGACATTTTGGCACACTGCAGAAGTTTTTGGATGTGTCTCGCGAAGCCCTTGAGGAAGTTGAAGGGGTCGGCGGGATTGTGGCGGAAAGTGTTATTGCGTACTTGTCCGAAAAGCATAATCGAGAGCTGATCGATGCATATCTCGACAATGGAGTGACAGTGACCTCTCAAGCCTCTCTCGCCTCTCAAGCTTCTCCAGCCTTTCTCAACAAGACGTTTGTTCTGACGGGCTCACTCACAAAAATGGGACGAGACGAAGCAAAAGAGAAGATTCGCTCGCTTGGCGGAAAAGCATCTGGTTCTGTGAGCAAAAAGACAGATTATGTCATTGCGGGAGATGAAGCCGGCTCTAAGCTCGACGACGCGCGCAAGCTTGGCGTAAAGGTGTTGTCGGAAGCGGAGTTTATGGATATGATTGCAAAGTCTTAATGAATCTACCTTATGTTTACAACGGACGACGTCAAAAAAATCGCGAAGCTTTCTCGGTTGCATATTACGGAGGAAGAAACAGAACAATACCGTGTAAAACTCGGATCGATTTTGGAATATGTGAATCAGCTGCAAGAAGTAGACACAACAAACGTGCCTGAGCTTCAACATGCGGTGATGGTTGAAAACGTATTTCGCGCTGACGAACCTTCGATCGATCTTGATGAACGTGCTCGAGCGATGGAGATGTTTTCGGCACGTAAAGGAGATTTACTTGAAGTGCAGGCGGTTTTTTCAAAAGATGAGTAAGAAGCGCGGAAAAGGCGGAAAAGGCGGAGAGGTCTGAAAGGTAATGTAAAACTATGAAAACAATTCGTGAACTTTCGAATGAACTTAAAAACAAAACACTCACGAGTGAAGAACTTGTGCGTTCTTGTTTAAAAAAGATCGAAGAAGAAAATGAAGCATTGAATGCGTTCATTTGGATTTCACCGACGGCAATCGATGAAGCAAAGGAAATAGACCGTCGTCGAGAAGCGGGCGAAGAACTCGGAGTGCTCGCAGGGATCCCAATCGCGGTGAAAGATAATATTCTTGTGCAGGGTTGGGAAATAACAGCTGGTTCTCAAATGCTCGAAGGTCACATGAGTGCATATAATGCAACCGTGATTGAGCGATTGAAAAACGCCGGCGCTATTTTGATTGGCCGCACAAACATGGATGAATTTGCGATGGGCTCTTCTACAGAAACTTCACATTACGGCGCAACCAAGAACCCACATGACCGCACAAAAGTTCCGGGCGGATCAAGTGGCGGATCGGCCGTTGCGGTTGCGGCAGGATTTGTACCGTGTGCACTCGGATCGGATACGGGAGGTTCTGTGCGTCAGCCCGCATCTTTGTGTGGAGTCGTTGGGTTGAAACCAACCTACGGACGCGTATCTCGATACGGACTCATTCCAATGGCGTCGAGTCTCGATCAGATTGGACCGTTTACGCTTACTGTTGAGGACGCCGCGCTTGTGATGGAAGTCATAGAAGGGAAGGATGAAAATGATGCAACATCCATCGAACTTGCTTCAACAACCGCACCAGAACTTATTGAACCAGATGTAAAAGGATTGCGCGTTGGACTTCCAAAAGAATATTTTGTGGCAGGAATGGATGCAGAACTTCGTGCTCGCATCGACGAAGCTGTGAAGAAATTTGAAGCTGCAGGTGCCGTCATCAAAGAAGTTTCGTTGCCACACGCAAAATATGCCCTCGCGGCGTATTACATTGTTGCACCAAGTGAAATTACTTCGAACCTTGGGCGTTTAGATGGACTTCGCTACGGATATCACTCACAAGGCAGCAATCTTCTCGACACGTATGAACAAACGCGCGGCGAAGGATTTGGGCCGGAAGTAAAGCGTCGTATCATGCTCGGATCTTATACGCTCTCGGCCGGATATTATGATGCATATTACAAAAAAGCGTTACAGATTCGCACGCTCATCAAACAAGATTTTGATGAAGCCCTCAAAGAAGTGGATGTGATTCTCACGCCAACAAGTCCGTCCGTTGCTTGGGATTTGGGCGCAAAGTTTAACGATCCGCTCACCATGTACCTTTCAGATATTTACACCGTCACCGCAAACCTCGCAGCCATCCCAGCTATTTCCATTCCATGCGGAACGGCACATGGGTTACCTGTTGGGCTTCAGTTGATGGGGCGCGCATTTGATGAGCATATGTTGTATCGAGTTGGAATGTGGTTTGAGAAGAAATAAAATATGATCCCTTGGTTTCAGTTCACCACTATCCATCTTGGTTTCATGACCATTCAAGTCTGGGGCCTTTTTGTTGCGCTTGGAATTTTGTGTGCAACGTGGATCGCGGCAAAAAAAGCAGAACGTGACAATTTACATCCCAACCTTGTTTGGGATTTTTCCTTTTGGGTGATTCTTGGAGCGTTTCTTGGTGCGCGTCTGTTCATGTTTGTGTATGAACCCGCATATTATTTTGGAAATCCATTGGAAATTTTCAAAGTGTGGAATGGGGGATTTTCAGAAATGGGAGGAATCATTGGTGCAGTGGCGACACTCGTGTGGTACTTACAAACAAAGAAACTTGATGCGTGGCGTTATGCAGGATGTGTTGCCTATGCACTTCCGCTCGGGTTTGGAATCGGTCGCATCGGCTGTTTCTTGATTCACGATCATCCAGGAACACTGACACACTTTATTTTGGGAGTTCGATACCCAGACCTGCCTACCGGACAGGCAGGCGGTATTCGACACGATCACGGCCTTTATCTTTCGATCGAAGGCTTCTTCTTGTTTCTTCTATTCGTGATTCTTGATCGCAAGCATGCGAAGCCACAAACATTTGTTATCGCATTTCTGATCCTCCACGGCATCATCCGATTTTTCTTGGATTTTTTGCGAGCCGTTGATGTGCGTTATTTTTATTTGACCCCGGCGCAATACGTTTCACTTTCCATGATTTTGATTGGGGGTGGAATTTTGCTCAAATGGAAAAAACGCTGAATTTTATAACATAAATTTACAAAAACAGGACGTCTATTCCGTTGACGTCCTGTTTTTCTTATGCTATTCTCCCGAAACTCACATGGGGTGAGTTTTGTCCTTTTTCTTAGGAGATTTCATGCGGAACAAAGTTGTTGTCGTTCTTTTCTGCGGTCCCCGCACTAATTCGGGGCACCCTTCAACGCTCCGCATCACGCGCGCGATCGAAGTCGCTCGTTCTGAGCGTGCTCGTCTGCTCATTGTGGGCGATGCTCATGACGGCGCGGACGTGGATCTGTTTGTCAGCATGGCAAAAGAGCACGGTGTAGAGCACGTCTCTCCCGTTCGCGTCGAGACTAATCTGGCAAACACCGAGACGAACGCCAAGCAAGTCGCCCTTGCATTGAAAGAAGTTGCGTATCGTTCTGTGAATACGGTTTATTTGGTCACGGATCACTGGCACATGCAGCGCGCAACGTTGCATCTCCAAGATGCTCTGACGCGGGCGCGTGCAACCCAAGCGCCAGACATTGTCGCCATCAACGTCACGAGCGCCATTGCGCTTGACCCTTCAGTTCTTGAGCGCGAACGTGCACTCATCGCCAAATTCCGTGAAGATACACACTCTCGCGGCGAGAAGATCTCTTCCGCAGCCGCAAACTAATTCTGACTCCGTTCTAAAAACCACCCAACGCCCTCGAGCGCCAGGTGGTCTTTTTTTTATCACGTCGCTCGCGAGCGACGTGATTTATCCCCACAAACTTTTTTTGAATAAAAAAGAAGATGTTTTTACATCTTCAGTTGAGAGGGCTGTGTGTCAGGTTGAGAAATATTTGTCTCGTCTAAAAGGTATGAATTAACGAAGCCATCCGTCAAAATTGGAATGAGATCGATTTGCTGATCAGGGTTAATGTGTTCCAAATGTCGCAAGGCTGCAACGAGAGATTCGGATGATATCATTCCAAAAGGGAGTTCGGTTTTTGGAGAAATACTCCGTAACATATAGAGAGCTTCGTCGAATGAAACGTATTCAAGTGGATGGATTTTGATTCGATTATTTATATGCGCAATCATTTCCAGTTGTTGTAGGCTGTGTGTGTTGTCGTAAAATGGACTTACAGCAACAAGCTCATGAAATTCCTCTGGTTGCTCTTGTAGGAAGGCTGCTCCTGCCATACAAAGAGATCCTGTTCCACACGGAAGAAAAATACGCATTGGACGTAAAATCCCATCTATAGGGAGGAGTTTTTTGAGCGGTTTGAAAATCTTTTCAAGATAAATGTCACGACACGTTTCAAGATCAAGTTGGTTGAACAGAAAACGAGCGGATGATTGCGCAGTATATGCTGTAGCTACCGGTGAGACTTCCGAGGAAAGTTTTTCGAACGGAGTACACTGTACGTTTGCACCCATAAGAAACATAAGTTGTTTGATTCTTTCAGGAGTACTTTTTGGAAGAAAGATTGTGGCATGTAATCCAGCACGTTGTGCAAAATACGCCACACAAACTCCAAAATTTCCAACACTCGCACAAACAATTTCTTCTATTTCTGGATGTTTGGTAAGTTCTGCTTTTTCAAACAATCCTTGTGCAAGAAAATATTTTGAACAAAGAAGTGGATTTGCAAACGCATTGACCGTAAACAAGCGTGCAGCTTTCCCATTTCCTGCAGGAAATGTGATTGGTTGAATGAACGTCATGAGCACCTCCTGGGTATTCTTTATCTTTAATTAAATGAAGTGTCAATCATTTGTTGGCAATTAAAAAAAGCCAGTATCGAAAACTTGAGTGGCAAGGAATTCGATCTGGGCTTTAGTTGATGTGAGCGTCAAGATTCACAAGCTGGACGATTATTGTTCGATCCGTTGTTGCGCGAGCTTGATGAGCTTGATCCGGAACGAGAAGAGTCGCTGGAGCCGCGACTTTGAGTTGCGGCGCCGCCAACAATGAAGCCAATTGCCGCACCAATAGGTCCAGCGATAGAGGCACCGATAACCGCACCGGCAACAGCACCACCAGCACCGGAATTAGAGGAGTTATTACACTTCTCACACATGGGACACCTCACAAAAGTACAAGAAACGATCGATCTCACATTAAATCAATCTTTTCTTGTGATAAACTAGACGCACAATCTCTCACAAACAAAGCTTAGTCCTCGTTGTTTTAAATGTAAAGAAAATATATTTTCGTGATTTATCCCCACAAACTTTTCTTTTTTCCGTCATCTTTTTTTTCTTTTTGCGTTGCGACAAGGGGAGTGCCCGCAGAATCGCCACGTTCCGTATTTTTCCAATGATTCACCCAAGCAACAATATATTTCATCTCTTGTTCAACGAGCGAGCCTTCATATTCACCAGAGTGGGCGTGCGAGCCTTCATACGTGGCCGCTTTTTGATCGATGTGGAGATTGACCTGTAATCCACCGTCTTTATCTTCAACGTATGCGTGATACCGAGGGAAGTCTCCGCCAGAGACGCGTTTGATAAAGGCGGTTTGACCAGAGAATTTTGTTTGCTCGCCATACCCAAGACGGCGCAATAAATTACGTGCGTTATCGGTGAGTGGACCAGGAATAAACGTTTTCATACGTGTACATCATAAAAGAAAAAACGATCCAATGGAAGGATCGTTTGAGATTACGTATTGTCAAAGAATGTTTGCGCAAAATTTCTAGGATTGGCTTTTTTCCATGATTTTTTTATGCGCTTTTTTTTCTTTGCTTTGGGCGTGCTTTCAAACAAGTTAAGCACTTCGTAGATTTTGCTTGGCAAATTGTTCCGGGTTGCGTAGGTATTGCATCCGGCAACAATCATTTCTTGCTGTCCTTCAAAGTGATCCGCAACCCCAATGATGGGTTTGCGATAAAACCTACGAAGGTACTGAATGAACGGGAGTGCACGAATGACGGCGTGTTCTTTCAAGACTTCTGTCGTTGAAGCAGGAATGTACACGCCCTTTTTTTTGACGGTTTTTTTGGTGATCGATTCAGGAACACAAATCGTTTTCAGTTCTTTTTTGATTTCTGTAAACGACTCAATGATCACAAGCGCAAACGGAGGGGATTCCGCAATGAGTTCTTTTGCGTCATCGAGCGTGTGCACCATCGTGACATGGAATTTTTTTCCAAGTTCTGTTTTCCACACCTCCAGATAAGAGTCGTTCTGATCGACGATGAGAATTCTCCGCTGTCTCGGCACGGTGTCCTCCAAGAAAAGCGATGCAAGCATAGCGCGTTTTGCGTGTTTTGTCAATGAAAAAACACCCATGTTTGGGTGTTGAGAGATTCACGTATGTGAACGTGGGAGACGTGTCGATGTGAGCTGTTTAACAAGACGCGGAACGTCTAATTTGGACGCTGCGGCCAAACTACATCCTGCGATTTGTTGCTGCATGCGCGTATTTGGACAGGAAGACATAGCAATGATGTGCCCGTCATATGTGTACGTGTGACGAATTGTCCGAATAAGATCACACGTGTCGGTATGCTCACCTCCTAGCCAGCCATCCATGAGAATGGCATGAATGTGTGGAGTTGTCTTCAGGTGATCAAGAGCTTGTTGTTTGGTTTTTGCAACTTTGACATCAAGCCCCTGTTTTTTTAGATGAATCGTCAAAACGCGAATGATCGGTTCATCATCTTCTACGAGCAATACCACATGACTCCTTTAAAGAACGTGAAACAAGTTGGGGCGGTATTTTAACGGTGTAGATCGATTTTGTCAATGGAGGTTGCGGATAAAAAAACGCTCACACCAAACGGTGACGAGCGCGACGAGGAGGTTTTGCGTAATGTGGTCGAAGAAGGGAGTGTGTCTGTAATTCGAGCTCTTCATCAAGCAAAATAAGTTGATTCAAGACGTTCGATGCGCTTGGTGTGAAAAAAAGCTGTTGAAGTTTTCGGATTTGCTTGGTGCGCATTGGTCCAAACACCAAAAACGAGAAAATGAGATATCCTGTCACGTAACAAATACAGGCGCTTACGCATTCAAGAAGGATAAAAAAGCGTTCCGCGTCTTCTGTTGTTTGTTGTTCAGATGTGCCAAAAGGAGCGAGAAACGGAAGACAAAGACAGGGGAGTGCCGTGAAAAACGGCAATCGACTGTACAGACGAATGTGATCGAGTGTGGCGTAAATGTGATACGCGATTTTACGATCTTGCTCTTGTAGTTGATCGATCCAATCAAACAGAGCGAGTTTGCGCATGATAAATCGACGCATGTGGACTCGGTGAGCAACATTGAGCTCAAGATTCCATGCTAGTCCTCCTGTCCAAAATGTAAAGATCGCTTATCCACTTTTTGAAAAAGAAAAACCACCCGAAGCGCATGGCGATGGGTGGCAAGATGCTTGCTCTGAGCAGTTGCTGAATTCATGTTGCTTGTACTTCTTCTTTTTGCTCACGCCTGAGCAAGTCAATGACCAGGTTTGCTGCCCGGTGCTTTTGCGAAGATTCGTGAGTGCACCCAGCAGCCATTTGTTTTGCGCGCGTTTCATTTCGGCTCGACATCGCAATCAAATGACCACCATAAGCATCCTTGCGGAAGTGCTCAATGAGATCACACGTGTCTGTTGCGCCGTCCATCCAGCCATCAACGAGAATGGCAAAAAAGTCAGGATTGGCGTTGAATGCGTCTAATGCTTGCTGCTTTGTGGCGGCGATAATCGGCGTGAACCCACTGAATTCAAGTATGTCTTGGATGGAAGAACTCATGAGAGTCTCGTCCTCAATGATCAGTACGCGCTTCATGTCTCTCCTGAAAAAAGATATCGAACGACATGTCCGACCGAAAAGAATAGTCGAAAAATGACAAAATGTCAAGGTTCATTCTCTATGCAAACGAAAAATATGCTATACTCATCTCATAATGTCTTGTTTTGTGTGTCATTAACAAGAAAACACTACTCGCGTGAAGCGAGAATAATTTCACGCTCCTTATGAGTACATCTAAAATCATTTTAGTTATTGAGGATGAACATCCCATTCTTTTGGTTTTGCGCGATCGTCTGCGGGACGAAGGGTATCGTATTTTAGAAGCGCGTAACGGGGAAGACGGACTTTCCATTGCTCTAAAAGAACATCCAGATTTGATCGTGCTAGATTTACTTATGCCAATCATGGATGGTATTTCTGTGTTACGCAATTTGCGGGAAGATGAATGGGGAAAGACGGCAAAAGTCATTGTGCTCACCAATTTGAGCGAAAATGAAAAATTGCAAGAAGCTCAAACGTTCGGTGTAAACGATTATCTTATTAAAACAGATTGGAAAATCGAAGAAGTGATTGAAAAGATCAAATCAAAACTAATCGAGTCCTAACGGACTTTGTTATAGTGAATCATGTAATCAAAAATCCCCAACGGAAAGTTAGGGATTTTTCTGGCGGAGAGGAGAGGATTCGAACCTCCGATACCTTGCGGCATACGGTCTTTCCAGGACCGCGCACTAGACCAACTATGCGACCTCTCCACAAATTTTG
>MGFD01000056.1 GCA_001791715.1 Candidatus Uhrbacteria bacterium RIFOXYB2_FULL_45_11
CATTTCCTCAAGAATTTCTTGATCGATTATCAAACCCAAATCGTCAAATTCGTGTAAGTATTCCGGTTATTATGGACGATTCATCTCTCAAGATTTTTGAGGGATATCGTGTGCAGCATAACAATGCGCGCGGGCCGTATAAGGGTGGAATTCGTTTTCATGAACAAACAGATATTGAAGAGGTTAAAGCCCTCGCGTTTTGGATGACGCTTAAGTGTGCAGTTGTGAATATTCCCATGGGTGGTGGAAAGGGTGGGGTGACCGTGAATCCCAAATTGCTTTCTTCTCGAGAACTTGAGCTTCTATCTCGTGGATGGATGCGTGCTATGGCGGATGTTGTTGGTCCCAAAAAAGATGTCCCTGCTCCGGATGTGAATACGACTCCACAGATTATGGCGTGGATGGCGGATGAATATGCAAAAATGACAGGCGATACATCGGGTGCGGTTATTACGGGGAAACCGCTTGAGCACGGCGGATCAGAAGGACGTGGAACAGCTACGGCGCAAGGTGGATTTTATGTGTTCGATGCGTTGCGAGAAAAACTCGGATTGCCGGAAGTGTGTCGTATTGCCATTCAAGGATTCGGAAATGCTGGTTCGCACGCAGCGGAATTATGGACGCATGCCGGACACAAACTTGTTGCAACCTCTGATTCCCGCGGAGCGATTTATTGCGCAGACGGAATCGACCCTACAACACTTGAAGCACACAAAAAAGCAACGGGAAGTGTTGTGGGTTTTGAAGGATCAACAACGATCTCTCAAGAAGATCTTCTCGCTTGCGATTGTGATGTTCTTATTCCGGCCGCGCTTGAAAATCAACTCACAAAAGAAAATGCGGATCGCGTTCAGGCGCGTGTTGTGCTTGAGCTTGCAAATGGTCCAACAACACCAGAAGCGGACGACTTGTTGTTTGCAAAAAATATTTATGTGATCCCAGATATTTTGGCGAATGCAGGTGGGGTGACTGTGTCCACATTTGAGTGGGAACAAAATTTGAAAGGGGAGCATTGGACAGAAGAGGAGGTTTTCGTAAAACTTAAAGCGATTATGGTGCGAGAAGCTTCTGCTATTTTTGATTCTGCGACAACACACAAAACAGATTTGCGTCGAGCAGCATTTGTTCTTGCGTTAACACGTTTGCAAAACGCTATGCAATAAAAAAAGACACCTGATAAAAGGTGTCAGATTATGCGACATGACTATCCGTGGTCATGTCGTTTGTTTTTTGTGGCCAGCGAGGAAGGTGTGAAAGAAGACGTTTTTCGCCGATGAATCGTTTGGCGATTTCTAGATCGCTCTTTTCTACGTCGATGTTAATAATTTCAGGACGCTTCCCAACAACGATTCGACACGGCTGAAACGCATACGGATAATAATGTTCCATTTTCGCTGAACCGTCGAAAATACGACGACGTGTTTCCGCATAAAATGCCGGTTCTTCGTTGCTCGGACGTGTGTGAACGTGTTCAAGGTAAATCCCTGAATTCATGCGCCCTGTTTTGATGCTGACGCACCAGTTTTTTTGATCTGCACTGAGAATAATGAGATCAACACCGAGCATGATGTCTTCAAAAACGGTTGGAAGATACAATCGACACGAAGTGAGTTCCAGGAATAAACCGATGGCTCGTGCACAAGATGTTGCACCAACAAAATCTGTTTGCCAAAGCGTTTGATCGATTCCGGAAGCGCGTCCGAGTTGAAAGACGGCTTTTCTGTCACGAGAATCAATCTCAAGCAGAAGGCGTGTAAGACGATGTTGAATCATGCATCCAAGCACTGTATGTGATCGATACTCAAGATCTGTTGCTTGCGCATGTTCAAGTCCCTTTGATAACTTGTGTAGCGCAATGATTTCAAACAAGAGTTTTTCAATCGGTGTGAGGTTGAGCATGTATCTTACGTTTGTGGTTGCAAGATGGAGCTCAAAGATTTTTTCGTGCGTTTGCACATGCCCCGTAATTTGGAGCTGAGACGCTGTCGGCATCGCATAGGGAAACCGTGCGAATCGAATGGCGTGTGCAATGGTATCTGGCTCAAGACACAATGTGTTCGTTGCAGATTTGAGCGTTTTTAGCTCATGGTGTTCGAACAAGAACGGATCAATCATTGAGATCTCCTGGTGAAAAGGACGATAACGAAGACTACCAAGATATTGCCGTTGCGTCAAGGAATTGTGCTGTTGGTTTATAAAAAAAATCCAGTCAGAGACCGGATGTGAGGTGTGGTTGAGTTGTGTTTGAGGTGAGTCCGTAGCGGAAAAAATTTTTACACCGTACGACTTCCTGTAGGCTTGGGTCGATTGTGTAGGGAGAATCTAGGAATTTTGGAATGAGTATGCAAACCGCGTTTGTGCTCATGGTGTTACGTTCATTGAATTTTTGTGTTCCTGTAAAGATGCGTCGACGCCTTCGGTCTTTTAATTGAACGTCTTCTGGTTTTGGTTGTGTATGGACATGTTCAATCCAGAACGTACTCGTTGGATGCGTTGTTTTGACGCTAATCGCCACGCCTGCATTAGAACGTGTGAGTGCAATAAGATCAATTCCAAGTCCAATATCTTCTTTTATGTTTGCAAGATACACACGACAATCGTGCGTCTTGCACAGAATCGCTGCAGCACGAGCGCAGGAAAATGCACCGGAACAATCGGCCTCCCAATGTTCTTGGTCGATTCCCATTATTGCACCAAAGGCAAATACGTCCTTTATGTGTTCGTGTGCATCATACAAGCGGAGAAAGATTTGTGTGAGTCGAGATTGGATCATGGATCCCAAAACAACATAGGCCCTGCTTTTTTGCGCTTCTGTTTCTGCAAGCATTTGGAGTTTGTGAAGTCCAACAACTTCAAGCAACAGAATTCCTGGTGATGAACTAAGATACATGCTTGGCTCATCAATTATTTTCATGATTTCCCATTCACACGCGCGGGAGATCCAGTCTGTGTGATCTGCACCCTCTGCATGCGCAAGGGATTCAGGAAGAGAAACGGTTTGTCGTGCCAGCCATTTGGCGCGTCGAACCGTTTTTTCCGTAAGATTCTCGCGAGTATTGGGTGTGAGAATTAACTGAGGGTGTGTTGCAAAAAACAAATTAAGCATGAACCTCCTTGTTTGAATGAACAAGGCAGGACACTAACCCATTTTATGGGTTGCGTCAAGGCACGTCGTTCGCGAACGACGTGCCAAGGCTTTTGTTTTACAACCCTCTTGTTCTTCGATATGATCCTTTTACTATGAGTTATAATCATCAGGAAATCGAAAAAAAATGGCAAACCAAATGGGCGGAGGCTCATGCGGGACAGGTTCATGAAGCTGCGTCTCGCGACAATGCGCTTTATTATCTGATCATGTTCCCGTACCCATCCGGATCCGGACTTCACGTGGGACACGTAGAATCGCAAGCCGCGATTGATATTTTGGCGCGTATGGAACGCATGCGCGGAAAGAATGTCCTCTGTCCAATCGGCTATGACGCGTTCGGTTTGCCGGCGGAGAACTACGCAATCAAAACCGGTGTGCACCCGGCCGAGACCACAAAAAAAGCGATCGAGAATTTTCATAATCAAATGCAATCGCTCGGTTTGTCGTTTGATTGGTCACGCGAAATCTCAACCGCGGATCCGGAATATTATAAATGGACGCAATGGTTATTTTTGTTGTTCTACAAAAACGGACTCGCGTATCGCAAAAAATCTCCCGTGAACTGGTGCGAAGGATGTCACACGGTTCTTGCAAATGAACAAGTTGTCGCAGGCGCGTGTGAGCGTTGCGGTACGGTTGTCGTTCAAAAAGATTTGGAACAATGGTTTTTTAATATCACAAAATACGCAGACCGATTGCTTGCCGGACTTGATGGTCTCGACTGGCCAGAAAAAATTAAATCCATGCAACGCAACTGGATTGGAAAATCTGTGGGAGCAGAGGTGGAGTTTGTGGTTGGATCCGATGCTCTTGTGAGTGCAAGCGATTCATTGAAGTTTGCACCTGAACTTGCGGACGCTATTTTGGCGGGAAAGAAAACAAACACGCTTCGTCTTGAGAAAAAGAATTTACAGGTTGGCGACACAGCAAAGCTTTTTGTTCGATCGAGTGCAACCGAAGCGCGTGCATTTGCTTATGCAAAAATTACCGGTGTCGAGACGCATCCATTAAAAGAGATTTCTCTCGATTTGGACGGACATGAGACGTACACATCGTACGCAGAATTTTTGAATGTCATGCAAGGCTATTACGGTGCGGATGTTTCTCTCGAAACGGAATTTACGATCTATCACTTTGAACCAACAGTCTCGATCATTCCTGTTTTTACAACCCGCCCCGATACTTTATTCGGCGCAACATACCTTGTCCTTGCACCAGAACATAAACTCGTTGACACAATCGTCACTGACGATCGTAAGTCGGAGATTGAAGCGTATCGAACAGCTGCATCAAAGAAATCCGCACTTGAACGAACAGAATTGCAAAAAGAAAAGACAGGCGTCTTCTCAGGGGCTTACGCAACAAATCCTACAACAGGTGAGCAGATTCCTGTTTGGATCGCGGACTACGTCATCACAACATATGGAACAGGAGCGATCATGGCGGTACCGGCGCATGATGAACGTGATTTTGAGTTTGCAAAGAAATATCAGCTGGCCGTGAAGATGGTTGTGAAACCTGTTGTTCTTCAGAATGTGATGAGTAAAGATCTCGGTCTGTCTCATGGAGCACAGTCATCTATTGAGATTGTTTCTGATTGTTTTACGGAACCTGGTATTGCAACGAACTCCGATTTTCTAAATGGACTCACAACAAAAGACGCAAAACAAAAAATGATCGCGTGGCTCGAAGAGAAGGGGATCGGTAACGCAAAAACAACATTCCGCATTCGTGACTGGCTCGTGTCTCGTCAGCGTTACTGGGGAGCACCGATTCCGATTATTTGGTGTGAAGATCACGGCGCGCAAGCGGTCGA
The DNA here is from genome assembly GCA_001791715.1 of Candidatus Uhrbacteria bacterium RIFOXYB2_FULL_45_11. Lineage (GTDB taxonomy): Bacteria > Patescibacteriota > Patescibacteriia > UBA9934 > GWF2-40-263 > XYB2-FULL-45-11. Next base: position 4,965 of record MGFD01000056.1, read on the forward strand.
AGAAACACAGCTCCCCGTCGAACTTCCAACGGATGTTGACTTCAAGCCAACGGGAGAGTCTCCGCTTGTCGACTCGGTCACATTTCATAACGTGAAGTGTCCGGTCTGCGGAAAAGACGCACGACGCGAATCGGATACAATGGACACGTTCGTTGATTCATCTTGGTATTATTTGCGCTATACAGATCCGCATAATGCGAGTGCGTTCGCGGACAAATCAAAAGTCGATTACTGGTGCCCAGTCGATCTTTATCTCGGCGGAGCAGAACACGCGGTGATGCACTTGTTGTACGCGCGCTTCTTTGCGTACGCGCTTCACGATCTTGGGTATCTCAACTTTGAGGAACCGTTTGTGAAGTTGCGCAATCAAGGATTGATTCTCGGACCCGACGGCGAGAAGATGTCAAAGTCAAAAGGGAACGTGGTGAATCCAGATGACGTCGTGAGCGAATACGGCGCCGATGCGCTCCGCATGTACGAAATGTTCATGGGTCCGCTCGAAGACGCAAAGCCTTGGGACACAAAAGGCGTGGTTGGGATTCGTCGTTTTCTTGATAAGGTTGAACGATATGTCGCTGCATGGCAACCAACAGATTTAGAATCAGTTTTTGAAGGGATGATCGATGAAATGAAAGAACAAGCAAAAATTGGTATTCGTCGTAATGAAGTTTTGTTTAATAAGCTGATTAAACAAGTGACTGAGGATTTGGAATTACTTAAATTCAACACTGCAATAGCATTTTTGATGAAATGGCTTAACGAACATCGCAGAGAGGAAGAGAAAACCAATGGGTGGATGCAATCTCACTGTTCAAAGAAACAGCTCGAAACATTCTTGAAACTCCTCGCGCCACTTGCGCCGCACTTGGCCGAAGAACTCTGGGAGAAACTCGGACACATGACGTCGATCTTTAACGAGTCATGGCCTGTGTTTGATCCAGCACTCATCGTCGATGATGTTGTTGAAATGGGTGTTCAGGTAAATGGAAAAGTCCGCGGAACGATTTCCATCGCACCGAATGCGGATGAGACGACGGCAAAAGAACTCGCGTTTGCAAACGCGAATGTGATGAAGTGGATGGAAGGAAAAGAGATTGTGAAAATTGTGTACGTGCCCGGAAAGATTTTTAATATTGTGGTGAAGGAATAGGG
>MGFD01000057.1 GCA_001791715.1 Candidatus Uhrbacteria bacterium RIFOXYB2_FULL_45_11
CTCCTTCTTCAACGTGCCCGCCCGGCATCACAAGTTTGTCCGTGAAGGGGGCTTTCGCACGACGAATGAGAAGAACATCTTTCTTTGCAATCGTAACCAAGATGTCGACGGTGAGGATCATAGAAACCTCCTAGCGGCGTGAACCGCGAATCGAGTGGTAATCGGGTCCAGAGTACGAAATGTCTGTTTGGACCGCACACTCCATACAGCGAAACGTGACATGCGTCTCAGATTCTCCCATGCAGCTGCTGTAAGTCATGTACAAATCTGAAAATTCGACAAGCAACTTCGCTCCGCAACCACCACCACCGTTTCCGGAGCCCGTACACGTGTACTCGCGACTCCAACCCTTTTGAGGCCGGCCTTTGGCAAGAACTTTCATGATTCACCTCCGTTGTAAGGAACGTCTCGTGTGAATGACCTCTCTCGATCACTCACACAAGCAGAATAATTGAATCAGGCGATTTGCGCGACAAAAAGTCGTATGTTTATTTTGTATTCAAGAAAATTTTGCTAAATTTGTTGACGAAGATCAAAAAATTTGTTACGATATTTTTCGTAAATATGTATTTATTCCGTAAAAACGGGTCGTGACCCGCCCCTACGTTTACGATATGCCAAACACCTTCACCCAAAAACAAAAACAAGAAATAACGGAGGTTCTCTCGGGATTTGGGTTCAATCCAAAAGATGAGCATGTTTACCTCGCGCTCCTAGAAATGGGTTCCACAACCCTCACTCCCCTTTCTCGGAAACTCTCTCTTCCGGTCACGACAATCCAATCCACCATGCAACGACTCGTAAAAAAGGGCGTCGTTGATGTCACCAAAAATAAATCTCGTAGTATATTCACCGCACACCACCCAGATGTTTTTAAAACACTCCTTACAGAACAAGCCAAATCAGTCGCCGGAATCCTTCCCCTCCTTGCGTCACTCAAAACAGAAACACTCGAGCAAGCACGCATCAAAATCTTTGAGCGTGAGCGTGTGACAGATATCTTGAACGAATCGCTCAATGCAAAATCCAAAACGATTTACGAAATCGTCTCGGCAAAAGAATTTCAACATGTGATCGGTGAAAAATTTCACTATTCAAAGCGCCGTGTGCAAAGAAACATCAAATTAAAAAGTTTGCGTGTAAGATCGCATGAAATCAAACAGTACAGCACGGCGACTCACGCAAAAGAATTACGCGAAGCACGTTTTCTTCCGGCGGACCTTTCATTTCAAGCTTCGATCCTCTTTTGGGACGACACGATCGCCATCTTTTCAACCAAATCCGAAGGCGCTCATGTGCTCATCACAAGCAAAACGATTCGTGAAATGATCCAACAAATTTTTGAACTCCTCTGGTCTGTTTCTGGAAAAATGGAAACGCTGGCGCAAGAGAAACAAAACGGGTAAAATAGCCGTATCTATGAGCCCAATCAGCGAACACATCCAAAATGATTTCACAGACAGTACTTGGTTTTCCCAAAACGAAGGTCAGCTTTCGGTTGATGTCATGGAGACGTCGCGTGAAATCGTTGTGAAAAGCGCAATCGCGGGCGTAAATGCAGAAGATTTGGACATCACCCTTCATGAAGACACGCTCACCATCCGCGGATCACGCGCAGAGGAAATCTCCGAAACCAAACGCGGAAAAATTCATGTGCAAGAATGTCATTGGGGTGCGTTTTCTCGTTCTATCATTCTCCCTTCTCACGTAGACCCAAATTCTGTGGATGCTGTTTTAAAAAAAGGCGTTCTCACCATTCGATTAAAGAAAACGGAAACGGATAAACCAATCAGTATCTTGGACTTGGACGATTTATAATATGGAATCTGAACAAAAAAATACGTCAAAATATCTCGTAGGTGGTCTTGCTGCAACAGGACTTATTTTTATTGGGCTCGGTTGGGGTGCGTGGAGCTATGCCCAAAAATACGACGGCGTCATTGCACCGAATGTGTTTATTGGATCACTCGATATCGGACGCAAAACTCCAGAACAAGCCAGAGAAATCTTACAAAAACGCACAGACGAATTATTAACGCATGGAATAGACGTTCGCTTAAACGGTGAGACAAAAAATCTCCCTCTTTCAACGCTCATTGGTTCAGATCTGATTGAATACGTAAATTTTGATTTAGATGAAACGCTCAAAACATCTGAAGCTGCTCGTCACGATGATAATCCGGTTGTAAATACAAACAAAATTCTCTACGCACTCATTCGTCCGTTTTATACGGGCATGCGATTTTCTATTCAAACCCCAAAACTCAACCAATCTCTCCACGCCCTTTTTATTGAAAAAGAGCAACCCGCTTCGGAAACATCGTTTATCATAAAGCCATCCGGAAAGGATTGGACCATTGAGGTACAGCCCGGCGTTTCTGGAGATAAAATCGATGAAGCTCTGTTTGAAGCCGCACTTACCAAATCATTAGAGACACTTAGCACAGAACCGATTGATCTGTTAAAAACGGAATGGAAGCCACTTGTTACAGAATCGATTGCGTTGCAAGAAGTCCCTATTGCGCGTGCCGTTTTAAACGCCGCTCCCTATCAGCTCGTTTACAAAAACGCAGACGGAGAAGAACAAACCTGGAAGTTAACAGCAAACACTCTCACAACTCTTCTCATCCCAACTCCAGACGGAACCATCGGCATGAATAAAGAGTTGTTTCAAGCGTTTGTTGAACCAATCACAAAAGCCGTAAATGTTCCTGCGCAAAATGCACGATTCGAAATAAAAAGTGATCGTGCTGTAAAGTTTGCGGAAAGCAAGAATGGTTTATCTGTGGATACAGAAAAACTTTTTGAAGACACGCTTTCACAAATCACCCAAGGTTCAACAAACCCCATTCAAATCACAACACGCACAGAGGAGCCTCTTATAAAAACAAACGAGGTAAACAACATTGGCATCACGGAAGTTCTTGGATACGGAACATCCAGTTACAAAAACAGTCCAAAAAACAGAATGATTAATATTCAAAACGGCGTGAACTTGCTCAACGGACTTTTGATCGCGCCAGGTGAAACGTTTTCTCTTCTCGCAGCATTGCAACCATTCACCATAGAAAACGGATACGTCCGCGAACTCGTTATCAAAGGCGATAAAATCATTCCGGACATTGGAGGAGGTTTATGCCAGATCGGAACAACAACATTCCGCACCGTCATGCATTCAGGACTCCCCGTGAATGAAAGACAAAATCACTCGCTTGTTGTGAACTATTATAACGATCCTTCAAACAACAATCCGGGAACAGATGCCACCATCTTCAGTCCTGCCCCTGATTTTAAATTCACAAACAACACAGAACACTACATTTTATTTCAGGCAGAAAACAACACAAAAAAATCGGAATTACGATTCACGTTCTGGGGAACTTCTGACGGAAGAAAAGGTTCCTACACCCCTCCTGTTGTAAAACGATGGATCCCTTACGGCGACAAAGTCATCCAAACAACCACAACACTTAAACCCGGAGAAGAAAAATGCCAAGAGGCACACAAAGGTGCAGACACATCCTTCACCTACACCATCACAAATCCAGATGGAACAAAAACCGACAAACTCTTCACTTCCCATTATCGACCACTTCCAAAAATCTGTTTGGTTGGTGTGGAAGCTGCATCAGAAACAGAACCTATCCCACAACCTGAATAACAAAAAAGACAACGTTGCATTTTTATATCAGCGTTGTTTTTTTATTCGATTTATCCCCAGCCTCACTTGTGTTAAATACGAAACGTCGTAAGATCGAAGTAAGGAAACAAAAAAGATCGCACGCAATTGCGAACGATCTTTTTCAGAAAACTTCTCGTGACTAAGCTGCAGGCAAGAAATTTCACAAATGGATAGATCGAGTCCGGAGACCTGATGTAACCATTTTTTGAAATCCCATGCTTGTCGTGCCTGCAGGTCAGTCGCGATAAGGTCCTACCAGTTATAAACCGATTCAGTTTCAGGGAAATCTGTGCTTCCATAGCGGAAGAGAGAAGTCTAACAGTGTAAGACCCGCTTGTCAAGCGTATTTACGGGCATTTTGTACACCAAATCCAGACACACACCGTCAAAATCACCTAAAAACAAAAGAAAACACGCAATACGATTGTCATCGTATTGCGGAACCGATTCAAAAACGAGCCAAATGTTGAGCTCGTTTTTTGACAGGGTTATTTTATCACCTTATCCACCAATCCGTAAGTCAACGCCTCTCCCGGATCCAAGAAGTAGTCACGTTCTGTATCTTGCTCCACCTGCGCTTTCTTTTTTCCGGTGTGCTTGGCAAGAATCGTATTCAGTTGATCTTTAATTTTTAAGATGCGTTCTGCGTGAATTTTAATGTCTGTTGCTTGTCCGGAAACGCCACCCAACACTTGGTGAATCATCACTTCAGAATTTGGAAGACAGAAACGCTTTCCTTTTGCTCCAGATGCGAGGAGCACCGCTGCCATAGACGCAGCCATTCCAACACAAATCGTTGAAACATCTGGCTTCACGTATTGCATCGCATCATAAATCGCGAGGCCGGACGTAACAGATCCTCCCGGAGAGTTGATGTAGAGTTTGATTTCCTTGGTCTTGTCTTGGCTCTCGAGGAACAAAAGCTGAGCAATAACCAAGTTTGCAACGGTATCATCAATCTCCGTTCCAAGAAAAATAATGCGATCTTTCAACAATCGAGAATAGATATCATAGGCACGTTCACCCATGTTTGTTTTTTCAATGACGGTTGGAATAAGGTAATTGTCCTCAACGGTTTGTAATTTTGAAGTAATTTTGTGGTTCATAGTGGAAAAATAGTAACACAGGAAAGGGACTAGGGTCGAGGGGTTAAATGAAAAACTCAGAAAAACGAAGCGCGTGCGCGATTGGATGTGTTTCGTTTTCTCTCGCGATGCACCAGATCGAGTTGTTCTCGACGAGCGACGCTCCGAGCAATGTGAACCCAGCAGCCTTTGCGTGCCCTCCCCCTCCGTATGCGTTAGCAATCTTCGAAACGTCTTGTGTTCGACTGCGCATGGAAACTTTCACGCCACCCTCTTTTGTTTCTCGCAACACAAATAAAGTATTCGTGTCTGCAACAAGGTTGAGAAAATTCGAGAGCCCATCAATTTCATCGTCTGTTACTTGATGCGTTTCAATATCGTTGCGCGTGAGGACAGTCGTCATAACACGAATATCTTCATGATCCGTTAATCGCTCAAGCGCTGCGCCCCATACTTTCAGCGCGCCGACCGAACGATTTTGGAACATAGTACGAATCACATCTTGAACGCGGGCGCCGTGCAAAATAAGATGCGAGGCTGTATCAAGAGCGCGTTCGTTCGTCGCTGAGTTCGAGAACATGTTTGTGTCGAAAC
>MGFD01000058.1:0-2368 GCA_001791715.1 Candidatus Uhrbacteria bacterium RIFOXYB2_FULL_45_11
AAGTGATCGCGGCACTCGCTCGTGTGAACGCAGACTTCACACTCGTTGAAACATATGAAGCGGCCGGATCGGATGTTTCGGTTGTGTTGAAAGATGTAACAGTGTTTGTGAAAATGGAAACCGTTGTGGATGCAGAAAAAGAAAAAGTGCGCATTGAAAAAGAAATAGCTGAACTCTCAACGTATCTTGAGTCGGTCGCACAAAAACTCGCGAACGAAGAATTTCGTTCAAAGGCTCCTGAGAAAATCATTAAACAAATGGAAGAGAAGCAACGCGAGGCACAGGAAAAATTGGATGCACTTCGACGTTCATAATCGTTTATATAAACGCGAGATCCTTCGACTCGTCGATGACTCCTCGCTCAGGATGACACAAAACTATGCACACATTGCAGAAAGCCAAACAACAAATCTTGCAGGACTTGAAGCGCGCCATTGGAGGCGGGTTTGTTCCGCATTTGGCAGATTTATCCGCACCACCGGACGCAAAAATGGGGGATGTTGCCTTTGCGTGTTTTTCGCTTGCGAAGAACCTAAAGAAGAACCCCGCGGAATTGGCGCAAGAAATTGCGGCAAAGACGGGGGCTCATGGGTATGTTTCCGTCATTCGTGCGGCTGGACCTTACGTGAATTTTACGTTCGGAAATGAAGCGCTTGGAAAAGATGTTTTAAAAGAAGTGGTGGAACAAGGAGATGTATATGGAACATCAGAAACAGGATCCGGAAAACGCGTGATGATTGAATACGCAAACTTGAATACACATAAAGACGTTCACATTGGTCACTTGCGTAACTTGTTTGTTGGACAAATGACCGTGAATGTATTTCGCGCAAACGGATATCATGTGATTCCAACTGCGTATATCAACGACCTTGGTGCGCACGTGGCAAAATCTGTGTGGGCGATCATGACACTTCATGCGGATGAGGAAGTCGCAAAAGAAAAACGCATTCCATTTTTGCGCGACGTTTACATTGAAGCCACGCGTCATCTTGAAGATCACCCAAACGCAAAAGAACAAGTTGCGGAAGTTTTTCGCCATCTTGAAGATCAGAAAGGAGATGAAGTGGCGGTTTGGAAAAAGACGCGCACGTGGTCCATCGATTATTTGAAAAAAGTTTATAAGGAATTGAATATCGGGATCGAAGAATGGTATTTTGAAAGTGCCCTCATTAAAAAAACAAAAAAGGAAATCGAGAAGTTGATTAAAAAGGGGATTGTGACGCAGTCGGAAGGAGCGTGGATTGTCGATTTGCGCGATCAAAATCTTGGGGTGAACTTGTTTGTGAAGTCAGATGGCACATTGCTCTATAACGCAAAAGACATCGGACTCGCGCTCAAAAAAGAAGAAGACTATCACGCACTCAGATCCATTTACGTTGTCGATGCGCGTCAGTCGCACGCCATGCAACAATTGTTCGCAACATTAAAGCTCATGGGCTTTGAAAAAGAACTCACGCACTTGTCTTACGACTTTGTTACGCTTAAAGACGGTGCGATGTCATCACGCAAAGGAAACGACATTCGGTTCGAAGAGTTCCGCGATCAAATGATCGCGCGCGCAACGACTGAGACAAAGAAACGTCATGAAGACTGGAAACCAAAACAAATCGACGCAACCGCGCGTGCCATCACTTCGGCTGCCATGCGTTTTTCTATGCTGAAACAAGACATGGAAAAGCCAATCGTGTTTGACCTAGAAGAATCGCTTGTCTTTGAAGGTTACACAGGGCCCTATGTTCTCTACACGCTCGCGCGCATCGAAAGCTTGCTCAAAAAAGCAGGGAAGCGTGATGCGGGCCCCGTTAGCGAGTACTTAAAGACGCCACTTGAGCATGATTTACTCATGCGAATTGCGGAATATCCTGACGTTGTCTTCGATTGTGTTCAAACGCTTGAGCTCAGTCGAATCGCCCAGTATCTCTTTGATCTTTCACAGACATTCGCATCTTTTTACGCAGATGCGCCTATTTTGAAAGCAGAGCCGGAGGTTATGCATGCGCGTCTCGCTCTTGCGGAGTCTGTCGCTCGCGTGTTAAAAAATGGATTAAGACTCATGGGTATTGAACCTGTGGAGGAGATGTAGCCGAATATGTGTAGATACGGATTACAGATTAATACAGATGGAGATATTCGGTTCTGAAAAACGTTTCTTGAAACGTGTCATCCCTATCTGTATTCATCTGTAATCCGTATCTATACGCGTCTCTATGTTTAAAAAATCAGAACATCATATGGCACATGCACAAGCAGGGAGCGAAACAATTATCGCTCAAGGGGTAAAGGTGGAAGGAGATTTTCGTTCGAATGGAGATATCACGATTGATGGGGAACTCAACGGCTCTCTTGCAACAGCTGCATCACTTCA
>MGFD01000058.1:2377-7118 GCA_001791715.1 Candidatus Uhrbacteria bacterium RIFOXYB2_FULL_45_11
GAGTGCTGTGATTCACGCAGAAGTTTCTGCAAAAAATGCCGTGATCGCTGGAACGGTTGTTGGGAATCTTCAGGTAGAAGATGGCCTTCAACTGCTTTCAAGTTCAAACATCACAGGTGATGTCATGACAGGTCGTTTGTCCATTGCAGAAGGTGCTATTATCAATGGACGTGTTTCGATGAACAACAAAGGATAACGTTTGTGTATTGCTACCTGTACGATGATTTTATACAGGGCAACAAACGATTCGAAAAAGAATTGGCGCTTATTGAAAATCGTTTGACCGACCTTGGGATTGCCGGCAAGATTTCTCGTCTTGCTTTGTTTCGTAATGCGGAAGAGATGATTCGTGATGAAATCGATAAAGGAGTAACAACGGTTGTTGTGCTCGGAAATGATGACACGGTCAGAAAAGTGTTGAACGTGATTGCGGAAAGTGGGGTCGTGTTTGGCATGATTCCGATTGGACCTAAAAACAATCTCGCAAAACTTCTTGGTATTCCGGAAGGTGTTGCTGCCTGTGATGTTTTATCGGCTCGCCGTGTTGAGACGATTGATATTGGGAGTGTGAACGGTCGCAAATTCATCAGTGAAGTTTCAGTGCCAGAGTTCCGTGCGGAAATTACCTTTGAAGAAAAGTTTCGTGTGTTCCCAACGTCTACTGCGGAACTTGAAGTACGAAATCTCTCCGGTGAATCGAATCCGTGTGATGGCATGCTGCAGGCGGTGATTCGCGCAGATGTAAAAAAGGGTTTGCTTCGAAGATCAACAAAAGAAGAAAGTATCCTCCCGCTTCAATCCATGACGATCCGTTCAGAAAAACCGATCCAAGTTTTTGCGGATGGGGAATTAATGGAAGGCACAAGATTCGATATTTCTGTTGAGTCGATGGGGATGAAGATTATTACAGGGAAAGAACGCGCGTTTGAAACATAGGTTAAACACCAACAAAAAATATCGACATGAAGTCGATATTTTTTGTTGGTGCGGACGAGAGGACTTGAACCTCCAATCCCTTGCGAGAACCAGCACCTCAAGCTGGCGCGTATACCATTCCGCCACGTCCGCACAATTTGAATGTCGTGCCGAGATGATAAAGGATTCGGAAAAAAAGATCAAGAGACAGGCTTTTTGACGGAATATGTTTGTATTGATAGTGTCTTGTTGCGTATCTTTTTACGTAAAGGTTTCATAAAATGAAAACGTTTCATTTGCTGAATGTGTGGTGTTTTGCCATGCTCATCATTGGTTTTTACGGATGTTGTTCCAGCGATCGCTGTGATGACTCCACAAAAGGGCCGTCCTGTACGGTTCTGTCGGACTGTTGTTCATTTTCGCCAAGTGCTTTGTGCACAAATGGGTTTTGTGAAAGCAACATGTTTTGCGCGCAAGACCCGAATTGTTTTGGATCGCGATGGGGAGCGTGTTCTTCCTCAGGTTCTTCACAAGATACAGTGGACACACTTTCAAGTTGTCGAACGTTTCACTTCGGTGTTAAGCCACAAAGTTCCGCAAATCAGTGTGGTGGATACCGAAGTGCTAATACGGAATATGACATGGGGAAGATTAATGAGTTTTGGGGAAGTGCGATGTACGCCTGTACATGCTCGCCTGCTGTACAATTTTGCACACACAATGCGTATGCAACACCACAAACCCCCGGATATATTTATTACGATCCAAATCTGTTCGTGAGTTTACGAAGTCACGGAAGTTTGTTGCCTGCTGCATGGATGGCTTCGCATGAAGCGGGACATAATCTGCAATTCGCAATTGGTATGAATGCTGCTTACAGCATTGCGCGTGAACTAAGTGCAGACTGCTTTTCTGGATATTTCCTTGCTTGGCTTGTTTGTACAAATCAAGCTACACAATACGATATTTCAACAACATTAATGCAGGTTTGTTCGGCACAAGATCCTGTGGGTGTTCCGTGGTTTGACCCAACTGCACACGGTACGTGCAGTCAGCGCGTTAACGCGGTTCAAAACGGAATGAAAAGTTATGCGGCAGGAGTTCTTGCTAATGTGGCATGTAAGTATTAAGCATCTACAGTCTCACACAGAGACTGTTTTTTAATTACCGGGAAACCCTAGGTGGAGCGTAGTGGAACCCTGGTTGAAATTCAGGTCGGATGAGTTGACGTACAGCTGGTCTGCTGATAGTCTCTCCCTCAGTTCTTTTAAAAAGAGGTTTGTCGTGAATGAGCAAAAACCAGCGGCGTTGATTATGGGCGGTTCGTCTGGTCTTGGTCTTGAGCTCGCTCGAGCGCTCAAGGCAACACATCGGGTGTGGCTGACGGGACGAAAAGATCCGAATGAGGAAGGGGTTGTGTTTGAACGTCTTCGTCTTGATCGAGAAAATCTTCATGTGACGAGTTATCTCATGGATTTATTGTTCAAGAAAATCGCGACTCCGATTGATCTTGTGGTCTTTGCTGCAGGGTTTTATCAAAACAAGTTGATCGACGAACTTTCTGTTGCAGAGATGGATGACATGGTCCGAGTGAGTTTGCTCGCTCCGTCTTTCCTTATGTCTTCATTACTGCGTCACCAAGCATCGCTTCCTGGATTCATTGTCATCACGTCAACAACGCAATGGACGCCTCACGCGAACGAACCACTTTATGCTGCGAGCAAAGCTGGACTCGGCATGCTTGCGCACTGTTTGTCGCTTGACGGACGCATCAAGAAAACGCTTGTCGCAGGCCCTGGCGGAATGATCTCCGGGTTCTGGCGTAACCATCCGCGCGACACGAGCAAGTTCTTGGATCCTTCATGGGTCGCGGAACAAATTCTTGATCAGTTCGCACATCAGACCACCACCTACCGCGCGATCCGCATCCCTCGCGATCCGCGAGGAGTCGAGGTCTTCGCAGAAGAACCCAAATTCTTCCCCGTGAATATTTCAGGCGAATCTCAAGGCTAACAGTCTCACACGGAGACTGTTTTTTTATTGATTCATTGACAATCTTATCTTCAGCTGATAGGCTTTTTGGCCAACGTGGAACGTGGCAGGAGGTTTGTGATGAAGTACTTTCGTGTATGCGCCATTGTCGCGGCTCTATTGTTGAGCGCGTGTGGTCGAGCGAATGTTCAAGATAATGTTGGAAAGGCTGCTGCTTGCAGTGTGCTTGATTATCAAAATGGTGTGTATTACTTTGATTGTACAGAGGCAAACTTCGGCAACGCTCTTTCGCAATTCATTGCCTCTCATCCGAATTTGTCACTCGTGACACTGACGGGAAATGGTACTGGTGGTCATTATGGGACAGTCGATGGTTATTTCGCTGTCTTTCAAATTTTACGTCGTTAGATATTTCTCACCTCACAGGTTCGCCTCGTGAGGTTTTTTGTTTGATATTTGTTTGAATAAAACCTGCTCCATGGACAAATGATCGCTCCTGTGCTCTAATCGATGTTGAGCGGACTGAATCCCTATGTATTCAATCAATCTCAAAGATCCTCACAAAAGAACATTGTGCTTTGTTGCACGTGAGCAAGGCACAACCCGCCAAATGGCGTTATGATAGACGGTGAGTTTGCTGTTCGTTCCATCGTTAGGGAGTGGATCAACAGATGATCGTGCTTCGTCACGATTGCTCACAGCGAATCATATCGCTCTCGCCAAAATCCTTCCGCTCACCTACGCCTCTTTCGCCCCGCTTCTCGCCGAGGGCGTTTTTTTATCTTAAATATGGGGTGGAATTCATCTATTTCGCTCTTTATTGTCTTTATTGAACTTCTCATTTTGTGTTGCTAATACAAAACAGACGATCGAAATCGTCTGTTTTGTGGTGGATGCTGGGGGATTCGAACCCTCGACCCTCTCGGTGTAAACGAGATGCTCTAACCAGCTGAGCTAAGCATCCTTGTATTCAAGTGTGACTATCTTAAAAGAATCTTTTAATTTTGACAAGAGACATGCTACACTTTTGCTATATGTCACCACTTTATCGCATTCCCCTCGGTCTTCTTGTGATGGTTATTGGATATTTTATGGTCGCCAAATCGGAAAAGATGTTTGAATGGTTTGGTCAGAACGAGTTTGCAGAAAAATACTTGGGATCCGGCGGTTCTCGGTTCTTTTATAAACTGATCGGAATCCTTGTGGTCTTTGCGGGTATTTTCATTGCGACAAACGTTATGTCTGATATCTTGGGCGGAACGGCAAAAGTTCTTACAAACACATAATTATCTTGCTTGACGGGTTAGATCCGTTTCGACTATTCTGCACATACTATGAACATGCTCAATCCTCTTTATTGGTTTTCGTTGCAGCCCGCAAATGTAGATGGCCTTCTTGGAAACCTGTTATTCGGTTTTATTCTGATGCTTTTTTTGGCCGGTGTTGTTTGCAGAATTGTGATCATGAATAAAAAACAGGATCACTATGTCAAAATGATCGGGAAGCGTTTGATCACACTGTGTCTCACTATGGGCTTTCTTGGTGTGATGATGTATTTCTTCAGCTATGAAGGAATTCAATTATTTGGTGCTCGATTCTGGTATCCAATGTGGGTCCTTGGATTTGTTGTGTGGGGAACGTTCATCACACGTTTTGCTTTAAAAGAAATTCCCGCTTTGCGTGAGAAGAATTTGCGTCAACACGCAAAATCAAAATATATTCCCGGAAGAAAGAGATAGTATGATTGATCCGCGCAGGCAATTCGGAAATGATGGGGAAGATCTTGCGGCAACGTATTTGCAGCAAAAGAACTATCTCGTTACGGATCGCCAAT
>MGFD01000059.1:0-2061 GCA_001791715.1 Candidatus Uhrbacteria bacterium RIFOXYB2_FULL_45_11
CATTCCCAATAGTTTGTGGCGATGTTTGGAAATAATCGAATGAAAAATAATTGTTCGACGATGAAAATAATGGCAGCGGTCATGAGTCCAGAAAGAAGCGCATCAACAAGAAGATCGTTTCTGCTTGCAATGATGTACACACCAATCATCGCGCCACCAAAAAGAATGGCTTGCATGGGGGCGATGGAAAAAACAACGATTGCCCCAAGCGACAAACAGATCCAAGCACCAAGTACAAGAATCAAATGGGCGATCCAATGCGCGACCGGATTTTTTAAACGGAGTCGATCGCCTTTAAATTTGTGAACATGCTTGCCAAGAAGTACATGATAAATAATAGATGCGATACCGAAGAGAGAAAAACTGAATAACAAATCTTCAATACCAAACGTGAACGGCTGATCTGGAACAAGTGTGTGATAACTTGAACCTGCAATAAGTAAAAGCGCAGGCGCAAGAACAAGTCCAACAACACTCATGATGAGTTGCTCTTTGCGTGTTTCTTTTGAGACAAATAAAAATGCGAGCCAGATGATAAAGAGAACAAGAGAGGAGAGAAGGAATGGAGGCATAGTACGTTTATTGTAGCAGACACTTTGCGAAATTCGAAGGCAATGCGTTGACAGGCTTTACGGAAAGAGTACGCTTGTTTTCTGCGTTCATTGTAGAGGAGGTCGTTCATGGATACACCAACACATGTTCAGTTGCACAGAGGTCGATTTATCATTCATGTCTTGCCGCGGCAAAAAATTGCCTGGGCGGATTTGCCCGATAACTCGATCGCCTTCGACGGGATCGTGAACGGCGGACCTTTGTTTGATCCGATTCGCCGATGCGTAAACTTCGATCATCACGATGGCGTGGTGCGCGAAGCAACCATGAGCACGTGCATGCAAGTCCTGTTCGCCATCAAAGGCGGACTCATGAGCATGTTTCCGCCAGGATCGACGATTCATTTGTACGTGAATGATACAGATCAAGATACATCGCTCGCGATCTTCTTGGTTCTCGAGAATCATCAGTTCACGGGAACGAAAAGCATTCCGGCCATGAGTCGATTGATCGCCCTTACGGATCGTCTCGATGTCACGGGCGGCGCGTTCCCGATGGATTTGAGCGACTCGCTTCTCGGCCACCACTTGTGGGTCTTTGAGCACTACGCACGTTCCCGAACCTCGGGAGCACTCGCAGTTGCAGATGCCTTTGCGCTCACTTCGAATCTTGAAGCAACGCTCGGCCGCCTCAAAGAATTTATGATGGGCGACGCAGGAATAGCACCGCTCAACAAAGAGCATCGGATCCTGTTCGATCATCCGCGATTCAAAATCGTCGACGAGATTGGTGGAAACGACGCGCGTTACTACCTGTTCTCGCACGGCATGGATGCGTTCATCAGCATTGTCGCTCGGCGCCCGGATGGTCGCATGGTCATGTCGATCGGTCGACGAAGCCGCTACATCCCATTTCCTGTTCACGCCATCTATGACCGCTTCAACAAAGAAGAGGGTCGGACGCGCGAAAACGGATTCGATGGATCGGATATTGTCGGCGGCTCTTCACGCCTCGACGGAACCGGATTGACCTGGGAAAAACAGCGCGATCTCGCGCTTGAAGAGATTGAAAAGGCAGACTTGGGCTTGCGATAAATCGCGAGCCTTTTTTCTTTTCCGGTTTTCTGCTTTACTACATCCAGATTGCCCGTCCATCCATAAATAGAAAATATGTTCACTGGAATCATCAAAGGAAAATTTCCCGTTGTCTCTATTACAGACCGTGAAGGTCTGCGATCATTTGTTGTTTCATTATCTCCTGAGCTTGTCGAAGGACTACGCACAGGCGCATCTGTCGCGATCGACGGAGTCTGTTTCACTGTGACGAAAATCGAAGATACTCATGTATCGTTTGATGCGATGGAAGAGACGCTCCGAAAAACGACGATCGGTTCGTTGAAAGAAGGCGACAATGTAAACATCGAGCGCTCGGCGCGCATGGGAGATGAAATTGGTGGGCATGTGATGTCAGGCCACGTTTCGACGATGGCGGAGATTGTTGTCGTGAACG
>MGFD01000059.1:2139-3915 GCA_001791715.1 Candidatus Uhrbacteria bacterium RIFOXYB2_FULL_45_11
CTCTCGACGGTGCATCGCTTACGGTCGTCGACGCAGACAAGTCGAATGGAACATTTCAAGTTTGGTTTATTCCTGAAACACTCAAGCTTACAAAATTTGGCGAGAAGGGGATTGGAGATTTTATAAATCTTGAAATCGATCCGCAGACGCAAGTGATTGTTGAAACAGTAGAAAATATTTTAAAGAAATAATTTACACATATGTCAAAACGCATCGCGCTCGTCCTCGGATCGTTTCACAAAAAAGAAGCAGATGACATGCTTGTTGTTGCGCATGAAGCGGCACTTGAGAACGATTTGCAGATTGCAGAAATCGTTTGGGTTCCGGGTTCTATGGAAGCCCCGCTCGCGCTCAAGCGTTTGCTTATGCGAGATGATATCGATGCCGCGGTGGCACTCGGAATCATTGAACGTGGAGAAACAAAGCATGGGCTCGTTATGGGAGAAGTTGTGTACGATGCGATTATTCGTTTGCAGCTTGAGTTCATGAAGCCGATCGGATTCGGAATTCTTGGACCAGAAATTTTGCCGGAGCAAATCGAAAAACGCGTGAAGCCATATGCGCGCGCGGCCGTTGAGGCGACGGCGAGGATGTTGTAGGGAAAGGTTTGAAAAGTCGGAAAGGTTGGAAATGTCTGAGGGGTTCATGGAATATTTTTTATTTTGTCCTTTCCGACCTTTCAAACCTTTCCGACATTTCCGACCCTCATCCGTTGACAAAAACAGAAAAATTGGATACGCTCGCGAAAGTTCTTTTTCGCGGGTGTTTTGTTTTCGATGGTCGAAAATGAATCGCGCGCATTGGTGAGTGGGGAATACATGTCGAGCTATTCGAACATGATGCGTGTGGATGGTTTGCAAATTGGAGTTCATGCTCCGCGCAAAACGTTGAATCAGAGTCGGAGATTAGCTCCGGCCGCTCCTGTTCATGTCTTTGATACTGAGGACTACAAGAATCTTCCTGCGAGCTGGCCGCGTGCGATCGGCCCCAAAGAAGTTTCGTGCTTTGTTGGGGTGACGGGCGACAACGAGATGTGGTTTGACTTCAATGCGCTCAGTCGTCACACACATTACGCGGCCGTGGTTGTCATGGTTCAGCGGGTGAATGCGGTCACAGGTCAGAAAGCGGATCATGTGTATCTTGAGAAGTACGTTGGCACGTGTCCGAAGCACAACATTGGTTTTGAATCGGATCGTTTTTGCCCGGAGTGTGGGTTCAAGTGGCCGGCGCAGAATTACATCACGAATGCGGCTCCCGGTACGAGCACACACTTTTGGCTCGATGGCTGGCGCAGCCAAGACGGCGAGATTCGCCAGTTTGTTTTTACGGACACTGATGAGGGTCTTGGGGTTGCACAGCAGTTGATTGGCAAAGAACGTACGGCAGACATTCGGTTCGCGATTTTCTTGTCAAAAAATCCGAAGCCTGTGTCTCCGAGCTTGGATGTTTTGCGTAGAGGTGGCAATCCTGATTTCTATCCAGGCAAAGGAATCGGAAGTTATCTTGCCAACTCCAATCTGCAAAACGGCGTGCTCAGTGCAAGGATTGAAGCAAATGCGTCGACACAATCTCGTGCATCAAATCCAACCATCGGCATTCCAGTTCAACAGGAGGTTTCCTTCGGTCGCGCGGTGGAGCAGCAGATCCATGCGGATCCAAACGACATCGACTTTTGGCAGTCGGAACCCGCCGCGGTCATTATGCTCACGCCCGCGCCTGCGGATTGGGTGGCCACGGTCACGCGTAACGGCCCTACGGTCGACCGCACACTCGGCG
>MGFD01000059.1:3949-4894 GCA_001791715.1 Candidatus Uhrbacteria bacterium RIFOXYB2_FULL_45_11
CTAGTTTCTTGAATGTCTGAAAGGGCATTCTTTTTTGTTGGGGAAGGCAGGAGAGGCTTGAGAGGCTGGAGAGGCTTGAGAGGCGAGAGAGGCTTGAGAGGCGAGAGAGGCTGGAGATGCTTGAGATGCCGAAGGGGAAGGGGCGAATATCGTATTGTCTTATTTCGGCCTCTCTCGCCTCTCCTGCCTCTCAAGCCTTCCCCTTACTTGACAATCCATCACTATGTGTTTAATCTACACTTAGTGATGCTGGTTGTCCCGCAAATGAATGGGAAATGCTTGACAAAATCTGATTTGGCGATTAGTGTGCCGTATTGTTCTATTTCAAATGTATTGATGTGTGGCTTTTGGAAGATTCATTGAGTCTTTCAAAAGCCGTTCGTCAACCAGGATGTTCCTGGATCTGTTGAATGGTGGTTCTGCAAGGAGAGTTTCCCATGGCTGGCAAAAAGCCTGTTTCTGGCGCAACCGCGTCCGAAGGCGCCGTTTCCGGCGTCATCCCTCCCGTCGCGAGTCCTAAGTGGACCGCGCTCGTTGAAAAGTTCGCGGCCACGACTTGTCTCGGCGTCGTAAACGCCGACATGAAGTTGAAAACGCTCGTCGGTTCCGACGATGATGTTGGTGTCCAGCTGCTCGAGAATGCTGCCGACACGCCCGATGCGGACGTGAAAGCATTGTTCTCCACGGACGGCGTTGCGCTCGCGCGCCTGAATAAGGCGATCCGCGAGATGCGCGCTGTTCCGGTAGCGACGACTGAAACCGTTTTGACGGATAACAATGATCGCAATGATCGCAATTCGAACGCCTCGTTGCTTCCCACAGCTCCGGATGACACGAATCTGTTGGCTTCTCTTGGTGCGTTCGAGGGGCCGCAGATCGATCCGATCGACGTGATTTCTGCCATGCGCATTCGGCTCATGAATCAGCTCGGTCTTTCGGACATCG
>MGFD01000060.1 GCA_001791715.1 Candidatus Uhrbacteria bacterium RIFOXYB2_FULL_45_11
ATTTTTTGCAACAATCTCTGGTTGCTCCAGAATGGTTTTGATATCAATCATATAGGAAAGGGTGAGGGACGAGGGTGTAGGGGGTTAAGGAAACACAAGAATACTGTGTCGACACACTAACATATTTACCAAAAAAAATTAAACTCCTTCCCTAACCCCTTACCTCTCACCCCTTTCCCAAACAAAAAACGAGAACAATTGTTCTCGTTAGAGTTTCTTCCAACAGATTTCTCTTGCGGAGTCGCAGGAAATTTGGAGGCTTGTGCCTTCTGCGACTTCCAGTTTAGAAAGAGCAACTGTTTCTGTCTCTTGATCTTTGAAGATCGCGACAATCTTGTATGTTCCGGGTGCAACCGATCCGGGCAACTTGTGGCGTCCACCTGAACCCACAAGCCACGCACGAATTGGGTCATCGCTTGAAGGCTTGAATTCCACCCGAACTTTTACCGTTTCCGGTTTTGGTTGTGTGGGTTCAATGATCGTCGGTTCTGCTTTTTTGATCGGCGGTTTCAACACAAGCGTTTCACCCGCTTTGACTTCAGTCGATCGTGGAATTTTCTCATTCTTACGATCCTTCTTTTCGACCCGCTTCTCTGACACAGGTTCGATCGGTACAGGAACGACGGTTGTCGTTGCGTCCGATTCTGGTTTCAAAGCAACGTCGATGTTCACAACGTCTGTCGTGATCGAAACATCCGCAGGGATCAACACATCCGCCATTGCTTGCACAACGTCTGGCGACATCGCAACAATCGGTTTTTGTTCTCCGATCAAAATCGTTGGCGCAATTTCCGATGTGCGTGTGTACGTCCACAGAAACAGACCGAGGCCGACAACACACAGAACGGACGCCGCAACCAGAAACGATCGACGCCAATTCGGTGCGTGTGCCTGTTCGATCACGTTTCGTAGGGGAGGCTCGCGAGCCTCCCCTACGTTCGCGACAGAATTTGAAACGATTTCGATCGCGGGAACAGGTGCGGCACGCACCTGTTCATTTGGTTGATACGCAAGCGTATTTCCATCGCGTTCAGAAGCGGGTGTTTTTTTGGAAAAACGTGTTGGCTCAATCACTTGCTCTTCAACAAGATCTGTCTCAGAAACGGAAGGTTTTTTTGACAGAGCTGTTGGTTCAGGGACATCGCTTATTACAGGCTTAGACCCAATGCGCGTTGCGCCAATTTGCGTCAGAGCCCAGACACTCGGCTGATAATCTTTGCCTGAAGAAAGATGATCATCATTTTCCATGGGAGGAAACTGATCTTCAACATTTCGTAACGCTTGCACAAACTCTTCCATGGTCGCATATCGACCTTGAGGATGATACGCAACCGCTTTTTTGAGAATACTATGCAAACACGGCGGAATATTTCTGAGCAACTCTGGATCTTGTTCCATGTCATGCAAAAAAAGGAGTCCTGGTGGAAGCATTCTTGTCATGAGCATCCAGAATGTCACCGCAGTTGCATAGACATCCGCTCGTGCATCCACAGACGCTGCATTTGCGAACTGTTCCGGCGCTCCAATACGTGGAGTTGCAAGACCTTCCCCAACACCCGTCAGAGGATTCTTGTCATCTCCATCCATGTGCGCAATCCCAAAATCCGCAACCTTCGGCATTCCATCTTTTGTGATGAGAATATTGTCTGGCTTAATATCGCGATGAATAATGCCACGCTTGTGCGCAACAGAAAGTGCATCGCAGACATAATAGATCATGAGAAGAGCAACACGTGGATGCATGGGACCCGAGCGTTCAAGCAAAGCCCCAAGACTTCCACCATCGATCCACTCAAGCACAATGAAGCGATGCGATTGAATTTCTCCAATGTCATACACTTTCACAATGTTCGGATGTTCGATGCCGGCCATGATGGAGGCTTCGTTTTCAAAGCGACGCACCAAGGAGTCGTTTGCGAGGAGTTCTGGATTAAAGATTTTGATTGCACGCAGCACCTTCAAAAGTTTGTCGAATGCTTGTACAACAATCCCCATTCCGCCGACCCCTAAAACTTTTCTGATTTCGAATCTTCCCGCCTGATGTTCGCGGAAGATTCGTCGAATCTCTTCTTCTTCAATCATTCGTGACTCCCTGCCTGCCGATCGACACGGCTTGGTTTTTCTTCTGGAATAAATTGAAATCCGAGCCCGAGTCCAGCAAACACCATTGTAAGTGAACCCGTAACAATCGATGAAGTCCCAAACGCATTCGCACGATCGGCATAACCCTGCAGATTCCGATCGGAATCCGAAGAATCATGTCCGGACGTATTTTGGAATTGCGATTTGTTGTACATCGCCACCCCATAAAGCGCGCCAGTCAACACCGCAGCCACGCCGGCTGAAATGTACCAAGTCTTTGGAGTAACCCAAGCAGACTTGTTATCGATTCCAAGATCTTTTGCCGTAATCCCAAATGGATTTTTTCCCCACACAGGCAATTTCTCACCTGGTTGAAGATACCGCGTTTCCAAAATCTTGTTGAACGGATCAAACACCTGAATGATGACCGGCGTTTTTTCTGGACGCGGCGCACCACGCACCCCGCCGACCGTGACGTATCCACCATCTGGCGGAAACACCGGTTCAAGCTTGCCATCTTCGAGCGATGCCGCTTGATCGTAAAGCGTACGCAGGCGATGCTCTTGCGGGACAACATCGACCGGGAATTCATATCCCGGTTCGAATTTGCGCGCCGCATGAAACTCCGCACGAACACGTACAAGATCTTTCTGCGTAAACGCCGCAAGCGCCATCAAACGATGAAACGCCGCCGCATCACGCGGAGTGATTGCATCTTGCAGACACGGAAGAACATGCTCTCGCGCACGGATCGTAAAGGCAAGCAAACGAGCAACGCCCTCCGGATCCATGAACGCTTTTTCCCCATCCTGCCCAACCTTCGCAAGGTCGGCAATCGCCGTCGGCTTCTCGCAGAGCGCACGCGCTTCGGACGCTCCAAAAACCAAGAAGAGAGACAAACAAATCTGGACCAAAGAAATCTTCATGACACCTCCCAATTAAAAAGAACGAGGGAGTTTTTTAACACGGAAACGGGGGAAAAGTCAACAGAAAAACCTTAATCTCTTGACAAAAACCAAATTTTGAGGCTTAATGGGAGGTCTTCTGGAGCAGAGTTTGCTATACTGAAGACAGGTGAATCCACTGTGGATGATCCAAACCCTAACGGTTCCCGCACAGACTCACGTCAGCGAGACCATTATGAGGAGAGACCATGCAGTTCTTTCGAATGATCCTCGTGATCGCGTCCCTGGCATTGTTGTTTGTGGGATGTGATACAGAAAATCCGTCAAACGAATTCGATTCGTCTGCGCAAGCGGACGGCGGGTCGAATGACGGAGGCGGCAAGCCGGACGTAAATTCCGATCCCGACTACTGGGACTGGAAGGACGTTCCCGTTATTGACGATTACGGCCACACCCTTATTGAGGGCAAGGTGCCGGACGACAAGCCTGCTACGTTTTACGTGTGTTCCAGCTGCCCTTCTTGGAAGGGTGGCCAAAGCCCGGACTACGAAAAAGATCCGTGTGTGAACATGCGAGAACCAAATCCAACATCGCAAAACGACACTGTGGTCTTCAAAGATGTTCTGAGTTTCAAATATCCAACGATAGCGCACATTAAATTCGGCAGCAACTTCAAAGTCTGCGTCGAGCGAAAAAATCATTTATTTGCCCCACAATTTTTCCACATCGAAGGCGCGGCCGATCCAAAGATGTCGACCAGCAAGAAACTCGAGTGGAAAAATGCCGGCTCATGGGGATTGGCTCCGAATGGGACGTACGTGGATTCAGACGGTGGTGGAAAAACACAAGTAAAGACTACAGTTGTCAACAACAAGGTCATCATCGATCTTGGCCTTCCCACAAAGGCCACCGTAGACAACACTAACCTCTCTGGCGAAGACACATACGCAAAAGTCAATGGCAACATTTCTATTGACCTTTCGAAAATCACATATGATGTTCTCATAAAGAACACTGGCAAACAATTCACAGGTTTTTACAGCCCGCTAAAATAGCCTTTCTGCTCTGACACTGTCAGAGTTTTTTAATTACAAAAAGAAAAAGCCTTTCGGCTTTTTCTTATTTACTGAACAGGTTTAATTTTGATTGTTCCATCAAAATATGTCCAAGGATCTATTATGATGTTTCCATCATCCTTACAGATCTTACTTGTTCCATTCGCAGGACACTGTGTAATATCACACTCGTTCGTACCGTTCTGTTGCAAACTTCCATCAAAACAACTGTTCGTTTTATCAGATCCTCCATCACAATATCCCGTACACCAGCCCCAGTTGTCTTTTGCGTGGACTCGGGGTTGGAAGACACAGTATTGTTGATCGCCTTCTTTTTTTACACAAGGTGAGGTGATAATACTTCCTGTTTTTGGATCTTTATCTCCACAAAAACGAAGTGCTGCTGAAAGTGCGTTAATATCACCGTTTGTACACACATAATCATGTGAGAACAAGACATAACTTGAACTGCAAGCCTCGGGCGATAAACCGAATTCGGTTGCTTTGTCAGAACAAATTTCTTTTGGTGCACTTTCTTTACTGAGTCCTCTGTGGTTTTTGTAGAAGTTGGTTGGTTCTTTTGAACCTCCATATTTTCCGTTTGGCCACGGGTTCCCTTTTTCTGAAATATTCTTCATGTCATCTCCCCAGTCAACCACAATATTTCGGAGTGGCATTTGGTTTGAATCCGCGTGAACATAAAAGGTTACGCTGACGTGCTTGTTTCCTGTTCCTTGAACATCTCCAGAATCAAAGCCGTTCACATTAAACTTTCCATCTGTTTTTTCTGAACAAGAATTTCCAACACAGTTCCCAACCGAAGTAATAACAGGCGGTTTAGTTCCATTTGCCACCGCACGCTGATCCCACAACCAGCCCGCTGGAGCAGGGTCCATTTTAAGATATTCACCGTTTTTCTTGGATGGATCAGGAGTCGTAA
The DNA here is from genome assembly GCA_001791715.1 of Candidatus Uhrbacteria bacterium RIFOXYB2_FULL_45_11. Classification (GTDB taxonomy): domain Bacteria; phylum Patescibacteriota; class Patescibacteriia; order UBA9934; family GWF2-40-263; genus XYB2-FULL-45-11. Next base: position 4,983 of record MGFD01000060.1, read on the forward strand.
TCACAAGTTTTGAATATCCATCGTCAAAATTGCGAATTTCCAATGACCGCGCAAAGATTTGTTGCAAACGCGCTCTGGCGCCTGCGGGATCAAATCCACCAATCGTTGTTTCTCCGGCTTGAACACCCTGATCAACACAATAACTTCCAAGCTGAAGCGAATTATTTATCAAAAATAATGAATTCTGACAGACATTCACGATACATTCTGAATCTTTCGTACATGCCGAATCTTTTTTTGGTCCACCTTTGCATGTTCCACTCTCTACCGTACAAGATCCACCTGCATCATCACAGTCTTTCTTTTGTTTATCTGACAAACATGATTTTCCGTCTTCATTTCCTCCGCTACACGTAGCTTTTGCGTTTTCACATATCGGTGCCGTTCCTTGACCTTCGGTATTACAATCCGTCACACCCGTACTTACATTACAAGAACAATTCACCTTATCTTTACAATAGGATGTTTGTGCTGTCACAGAAAATTGTGACGGAAACAAATTGAAAGATCCGTAAGAACGCGCTTCATTTTGTGTTTTTGGTGCGTTAGGAACATCGCACGTTCCGTCTGCTTTTGGAAATACGTTTCCACCACTTCCGCACATCAAAATTCGCATCGGATCAGGATCTGGATTTTTATTCTTTTCATCAAGATCCAGCGTCTGACCGTAAATAGCAAGAAGAGATGAAACTGTATAACCAAAACGAGCATCTACCGTTGTACCGTCTGCTTCTTTGATTGCGTATTTATTCTGCGCACTTTGCCACACACGATCCGTCCACGCAGCATTATAAACACCACTTTGGAGACTTGTTGCCCCAACCTGCGCCACAGTCTGACATGCAGCGTAGGATTTTGCATTCAAATTAAATCCTCGATAACTTTCTGGGCCGTCGGGTCCACTTCCTTTACTTGCAACACCAGACGGTGAATCCGTTCCCAAATAATTGTTGAGGCTTGCTTTATCTGTAACACCTTTTACCACACAGTCTGCGTAAAAGTCCTTTGCTGTTTTCCATTTTTCCGCATCTGAAAAATAGAGCGTAACGTTCAGTGGAGCATTTCTTGTCACAGATGTCTTTCCGCCAATGGGTTCATAATTAGGAACAGGCTTAAGATCCGCAGGATCTTCTCCCGGAAACTTACAAACCTTCCCAGCCAGAGCTCCTCCTGTGTGATAAGAAAGTCTTGGAACACAGAAATAAGGATAATCATCATCGCCGTATTTTTCTTTACAATATCCGAAAGGAGAGGCATCTCCACAAGGAGCCATAAACGCAACGTATCCTTTTGGACATCGAATGTTTTTATGAGGCTCATCACTAGAAAAGGCCTCTTTAAGCTCTGTGTCTTTTGTATTACTGTCTACATCCACATCATAACAATTTCCATCATTCGTTTCCGCACACGCGTAATCATTCTCTCCTGTTGAATGGAGATCATAAGCGATTCCCGGCTGTGCACAGAAATACGTGCTGGACGCAATTTGGTACCCCGCGCTTGTTTCTTTTCCATAAAGATCCGTTGCACCCGAAAGCTGATCTACAGGCAACCATGTAAGACATGCTCTATCATTTATGTCTGGGCTTCCATTGAGTTGAATAGAAGTATCTTTTTCCAAACAATATCCTTGCCATCCAAGCATCGTGTTTGCCGCGGTCAATAACTGACAGGTGCCTGGGTTTTTATTATCTATTGTTTCACATTCAGAATCAGATTTACATATTTTTCCATCACTCATTCCGCCTGTACAAATTCCACTTGGAACCGAGCCTCCATCAACTACAGATAAATCTGCTGGATAATAACGTGTTTCTGAACCCTTTGCGTAAATCGCTTTTGTGTAACTACACGTATTTACGCACTGATCAGAAATAACAATCTGCTTTGTTTCGTTATCAATGTATGGAGAGCATACGTTTGATGCATCAAAACCAGAAACAAACTGAAATGGCACAGATCGTGTTGTTGCAAGTGATGCATACACACCCAGATCTATAGGAGTTGCTTTTGCATTTGCTTCTTTTTCCTGAGAATTAAATTCAGGAAATACTTTCCAAAGTTTTACAACTTTCTGTGGAAACGGCGAATCAATCTCTGGATACCCGCGGCAGGATTGTGCGTAATCTATCAGTTCTTTTGTGACCGGCTCTGGAATTCCGTCGCTGTTTCCATCACGAATACCCGTAATACAACGGTCGTTAAAACAGTTTCCTGCGGTTGTTTTTTCCGTTGGGACACAAAAGTGTCCAGCAAAATTTTGTTCGTTACGACACTGATCCGTTGTGCTACAATTTCCAACTTTCGACACACAAATGCCTCGTGTTGGATGACAATACTTCGTATCATACTCTCCTGCTGACCGTGCTGTAGAACAATCTGCGTCTGCTTTACACGCACATTTTCCATCCGAATTTTTTTCACATTTTCCTGCATTTTTGACAGTACTTTCAGAATCACTATCAATCGAACAATATCCTTTTTGACATGCTCCACTCTTACAGTCATTGTCTTCTGCACAGGAACCACTTCCGTCTGTACATGTTCCTACAACACACGCAGAACCTTCACTTGCTTTTGCATCACACGATCCGGCGTTATACACCAATCGGTAATCCGCTGTTGCATCTACACAATCGCCCCCCCATGCTGAACAATCATCCTTTGTGTCACATTGCAAAGTATTTTTATTTTTACACCACTTCTTTGGATTCACGTTGAACTGAGTAAATTGTTCCACCGGCATCTGATGCGGAATCTCATATCCCGAATAATCTGTGCCTGCCCAGCTGACATCACGGGATGCGTATAATTTTTCTGTCATAACAACCGCGGGGCGTTCAGTCCAAGACTGACATTGCGCTTGGTCTCCATGAGAACCAACTTGCGTACACAAATTCACAGAATCACAAATTTGAATGTATTTGTTTGATCCTGCATCCCACGCGGTACGTGAACTATCACACGCAAGCCAAGCGGCACACGTGCGGTCACGATTTACTTTCAGAACAGTGTTTGCATCATCAGAAACGCGTTGTGCAACTTGTTTACAAGCAGTTGCTTTAAGTTCACCTCCCAACTTTGTCTTAAGGGTTGGACAATCCGAAACCATAAGACAAGAACGCTCATAGCCCGTTGTGGTCTTGTCAGCTCCTACCACCGTCACGAGTCCGGAAGACAACAATGTGTCGTTCTGCGGAATTTTGTATTCACAACGTTGTGCACACAAATCAACAGAAGTAAGTGTTGGCGTTCCAATCTTTTCCGCCGTCTCTTTTGAAATCGGAAACACTCCGCCTCCTTGTGCACAGCTGATT
>MGFD01000061.1:0-707 GCA_001791715.1 Candidatus Uhrbacteria bacterium RIFOXYB2_FULL_45_11
AACGGAACAGGGTTCGTCGCGTGTTCTTTGTCCATCTCACCTGTTCGTAAATTTTTCAACTCTTCCGCGTTCCCATGATCCGCCGTAATGAACACATACCCTTCTCGAGAAAGTGCTGCATCTACAATCTTTCCCATACACTCATCAATGCACTCAACCGCCTTTTGCGTTGCGGGCATGTTCCCTGTATGCGCCACCATATCCGGATTCGCAAAATTCATGGCAATAAAATCATACGCATTCGACTGGATTGCTTTGACCACGCGATCGGTTACTTCGCGCGCACTCATTTCTGGCGCCAAATCATATGACGCAACTTTTGGCGACGGAACAATTTGACGATCTTCTCCCGGGAACGGTTCTTCACGTGTTCCGTTCAAAAAGAACGTAACGTGCGCATACTTTTCTGTCTCCGCAATATGTAATTGTTTCATGCCAAGATCTGAAAAGACTTGTGAGAGACATTGTTCAATTTTTTCTGGCGGATACATCACTTCGACCGGTAAACCAGATTCATATTCGGCCATAGTTACCACGAACAAGTTCTCGACATGTGTGCGCGCAAACGAATCGAATGTTGGCATCACAAACGCTTTTGTGATTTCGCGCATGCGGTCGGGACGAAAATTGAAAAAGACCACCGCATCATTTTCCCCAACCGTCGCAACGGGTTTTCCATTTTCCGTCATCACGGTTGGAACAAATTG
>MGFD01000061.1:788-23934 GCA_001791715.1 Candidatus Uhrbacteria bacterium RIFOXYB2_FULL_45_11
CGCGTTATACGCTTTTTCAATGCGATCCCAACGGTTATCGCGATCCATCGCAAAATAACGTCCACTCATGGACGCGATTTTTCCCACACCGATCTCTTTTATTTTATTTTGCAGATTTCCAATGAAGTCAATTCCCGCATTGTAAATCGTATCGCGACCATCCACGATCGCTTGAATGAACACCTCTTCGATTCCTTGTTTCTTTGCGAACTCTAAAAGCGCATAACAATGTTCATCCATCGCATGAATTCCACCCGGGCTCACTTGGCCAATCAGATGTAATTTACTTTTGTGTTTTTTGACGTGTTCCGCTGCATCAAGCAATGCTTGTTTTTGAAAAAACTCTCCCGCAAGAATATCACGATTGATGCGCGGAAAAAGTTGGTAGTACACACGCCCCGCACCAATTGCAAGGTGTCCAACTTCTGAATTTCCCATTTCTCCCCAAGATAATCCAACCTCTTCTCCGGAAGCTTTAATCGTCATTGTTGGATACATCCGAATATACTTATGGAAATTCGGCATGTCCGCCTGCACAATCGGATTTCCATCTGATGCCGGCGCAACACCAAAGCCATCAAGAATCATGAGCACGGTTGGTTTTTTTATTGCGTCTGACATACAAATTTTTGATTATCGTGAAACTTCTTCTTCAATCTCCATTACGCGATTATATTTTTCGAGACGTTCAGATCGTGAAAGGGATCCCGTCTTCAAGTAATCTGCGTTCACGGCAACAGCGAGATCAGCGATGGTCGTGTCAGCCGTTTCTCCGGAACGATGCGAAACGGAAACTTTGTAACCGTATTGTTGCGCGAGCAAAATTGTATCGATCGTTTCAGAAAGCGAACCGATTTGATTCAGTTTGATGAGAATCGCATTCGCCGCGTTCTTTTCAATTCCCTCTGCAAGACGTTTTGAATTTGTGACAAAGAAATCATCTCCAACAAGAACGGTTTTCTTTCCAAGAAGTTTTGTCATCTCTGTCCATCCAGCCCAATCATCTTGATCAAGTCCGTCTTCAAGAGAAATGATCGGATACTTTGCGAGCCACTTTGTCCACATCGCAATCATGTCTTTTGAGGTGTTCGATTTTTTATCAACACGCAAGATGTAACGTTTTTTCTTTGCATCATAAAGTTCAGACACAGCCGGATCCATTGCGAGGAAAACATCTTTTCCTGCATTGTATCCTGCGAGTTTGATAGCTTGCATGATCGCCACGAACGCATCTTCATTCTTTTTGAACGGAACTGCATATCCACCTTCGTCTCCCTTCAGTGTGGAGAATCCTTTCTTCTTCAAGAGTCCGCCAAGCGCATGAAAAATTTCTGCTCCGCAACGCACGCGCTCTTTAAATTTCTTTTGCGTTGGCACAATCATGAACTCCTGAAAATCCAAAATCCATCCAGCGTGTGCTCCACCGTTTAACACATTCATGGTTGGAATCGGCATGCGGTATGTTTTGTGTTTGAGATCGAACGCTTGACGAAGATATGCATAGAGCGGCATCTTCTTTGTTTTTGCCGCTGCGTGCGCACACGCAAGCGAGACGCCGAGAATAGCGTTTGCTCCGAGCTTAGATTTGTTCTGTGTTCCATCGAGTGCAATCATGGTGGCATCAAGCTTACGCTGATCGGTCACATCCATTCCAACAAGGGCTTTTGCAATCGGACCATTCACGTTTTTGAGCGCTTTCAACACACCTTGTCCGCCATATCGTTTTGCATCACCATCACGCAACTCGAGCGCCTCATGAATCCCTGTAGATGCGCCGCTTGGAACAGAAGCCGAACCAGATGTTCCGTCTTCAAGAAGAACTGTCACGTTCACCGTTGGGTTTCCACGCGAATCAAGAATTTCATGCGCGTGAATAGATTCGATTTTGGACATAGAAGAAGGTTGGAAAGGTCGGAAATGTTGGGAAGGTCAGAAAGGCTGGCGTAACCTTTCAGACGTTTCCGACCTTTCAAACCTTTCAGACATTATTATTTTAATTTCATTTTCAATACCGAAATCGTTTTTCCCAATCGTCGTGTGACAATAATCATGATAAGCGTAATCAGAACAGCGTATAAAAATTTTGCGATAAGAGAATTTTGATCTGGAAAAATACGCGCAAATAAATCTTGGATGGCTGTGTTCCACGCAAGCGCAGCAACGAGCGCAAACCCCGCTGTCATCAGCGACTGCATTTGTTCAAGAAGCTCAATGTGCAAAGAAATTTTTTCTTCTTTTTGTTCTGTCATAAAACAATCACTTTATTCGGAATCAAGAACCTCCAGTCCTGGTAATTTCTTTCCACCAAGATATTCGAGCAATGCCCCACCCCCCGTCGAAAGCAATGTAAACTTATCCGCAAGATGCACCGCCTCAAGTACCGGAACCGTATCACCTCCACCAACAATTGTTGTTGCAGAACCTGTTCTATCCGCAATCGCTTTTGCAACACGAATCGTTCCATGACAAAACTTTGGAATTTCTGTCATGCCAAGTGGACCGTTCCATACAACCGTTTTTGCACATTCAAGTTCATCTTCAAATCGAGCAAGCGTCTTTTTTCCAAGATCAACAATACGCTCGTTTGGTTTGACGGCATCAACAGACACACAACGTGTTTGCGCATCTTTACGCACAGAACTTGCAACGATTACATCAATTGGCAGAACCAATTTGTCTTTTGCTTTTGCAAGCAATGATTTTGCCTCTTTGATTCCGTCAACATCATACACAGATTTTCCAACCGCAAATCCTTGTGCAACCAAAAACGTGGTTGCAAGCGCGCCGCCAATCAGAATTTTTTCTGCGGACGTTAAAAACCGTTCAATCACGGGAAGCTTTGTTTCAATTTTGAGTCCACCCATCACAAGAACAAATGGATGCTTCAATCCTTTATCGAGTTTTGAGAGAACCGTAATTTCATTTGCAAGAAGTGGGCCAGCAAACGACGGTAGATCAGAGGTGATTGCGTCAACCGATGCGTGCGCACGATGAGAAACCGCAAACGCATCGTTTACATACAAATCTCCGAGCGAAGCAAGTGCTTGGGCAAATGACGGCGCATTCGATTCTTCGCGCGCATCAAATCGCAAATTTTCAAGTAAGAGGACGTCACCGTTTTTCATCTGCTCAATGAGCTTCACCACTTTTGGCCCAATGATTTCTTTACTGAGCGTCACACGAGATTTCAACAAACCACCGAGTCGTTTTGCAACCGGTTTCAACGAAAAAGAAGCGACACGTTTTCCGTTCGGTCGTCCTAAATGAGAAAGCACAATGACTTTTGCCCCGCGTTGTGAAAGCCAATCAATATCAACGGCGGAACGCGCAATGCGTCCGTGTGGGCCGTCCACAACTTTTCCTTTTTGGATCGGAACATTTCCGTCAATACGAATCAGCACCCGCTTTCCCGTAAAATCCACATCCGATTTAAGTTTTCGAAGCTTCATATCATCCGTCACTAAAACAATTTCAAAAGCCATGATCGTGATTGCACAAACTTCAATCGCGACACAAAATAATCGAGTCCAAACCAATGACCAAACTCCCCAAACAAAAACAATCCGGAAACAAGCGCATAGATAATGTGTTCATCTACAAATCCATGAGACGTATTCATGGTCCAACCAGAAACATAAAACAGCAACATCATGATGATGTTAAAAAATGCGGCAGGCTTAATGAAAAGTCCTGACAAAAACGCAAGACCAATCAAAAGTTGACCATACATCACCAGACCATCAACAAATTCACTGCCCGCCATCGATTGAAACCAGAGTTCAAGCGGCCCACTTGCGTGCGTTAAATATCCGGCAGCACTCCAGTTTGGCAGACTCAACTTTGACCACGCGGCATTCAAAAGCAAAATAGCCATGGCAAAACGCAAAAAAATACACAACGCAATAAATCCTTTTGCGTCTGTCGCATGTGCAAGACGATCAAATGAGGATGTTTTCATAGTATTTATTTTAACTTGCCAACATATTGAACAAGATCCAAAAGTCTTTGTGTGTACCCCCATTCGTTGTCATACCACGCAAGCACTTTTACCAAATCCCCATCAACAACGCGTGTCATTTGCAAATCTACGACAGAACCGAATTGCGTTTGAATAAAATCTGTGGAAACAAGCGGTTCTTCTGTGACACCAAGAATTCCTTTCCATCGCGCAGACTTTGCGGCATCTTTAAAGATTTTGTTCACTTCTTCTTTTGTTGTTTTCTTTCCGACCAAGAACGTAAAATCCGTCAGAGAAACATCAATAGATGGAACGCGTATGGCGATCCCGTCAAACTTATCTTTAAGAGATGTAACAACTTCTGTTGTAGCCTTTGCCGCACCGGTTGAAGTTGGAACAATGTTAATGAGTGCAGAACGTGCGCGACGCAAATCTGGATGACGCGCAGGTGGAAGACCATCTACAAGATTTTGTTCCGCTGTTACAGAATGAATGGTTGTGAGCATGGCTTTTTTGACACCAAGTGTTTCTGTCATGATTTGCACAGCCGGACCAACAGAGTTTGTGGTGCAAGAAGCATTATTCACAATCGTGTCCGTCTTTTTACAAAGTTTATGGTTTACACCCATCAGGTATGTTGGAGCATCTTCCGATGGAGCCGAAATAACAACACGCTTTGCACCGGCTGTGATGTGCTTTCCTGCATCTTCTTTTTTGGTGAAACGACCCGTAGATTCAATCACAACATCCACCTTCAAATCTTTCCACGGAAGGGTTGCGGGATCCATTGCGGTCAGAACAGGAATTTTTACCCCATCAATCACCAAATGATCTTTCCCTGCTTTCACATCATGCGTCCAAACACGAAACGTTGAATCGTATTTCAACAAATGTGCGAGAATGGAAGGATCTGTAAGATCATTTATCGCAACAATCTGAAGATCTTTGCGTTCATACGCAGCACGAAGCGCCACGCGACCAATACGACCAAATCCATTAATAGCGACTCGAAGCATAGAAAAAAATCGATTAGGAATGAAGATCCGCGCGCACCCAGGACGTTCAAGAGAGCGGTGGATAAGTCCCGAATAGTTTAACATTTTTTACAGAAAATCAAAAACCCGGCCACGTGCGTGGACCGGGTTTTTTTCTTAGAAGACGAATCGTGCGAAACGCTTCACTTGCATGTTTTCTCCGAGGACAGACATTTTTTCTTTCAAAAAATCTTCTACCGTCTTTGAGTCATCTTTGATGAACGCTTGTTCCATGAGAACGTTTTCCCCAAAAAACTTGTTCATCTTTCCTTCCATGATCTTCTCAATGACGTCCGCTGGTTTGTTTTGTGCCGCAAGTTCTCCGCGTGTGAGCTCTTGTTCCTTTGCGACAACGTCCGCAGGAACATCTGCACGGGTGAGATACATTGGATCCATTGCACTCACGTGAATCGCAATGTCATTACACAATTCAATAAACGCATCTGTACGCGCAACGAAATCTGTTTCACAAAGCACTTGAACCATTGCACCCAACTTTGCGTTCGAGTGAATGTACGCGTGCACACGACCTTCGTGCGTTTCGCGATCGGATTTCTTTCCCGCTTTTGCGATCCCCTTTTTACGAAGATCTTCTGCGGCTTTTTCCATATCTCCCCCTGTTTCTTCAAGCGCACGCTTTGCATCCATGAGTCCGGCTCCTGTTTTTTCACGAAGCTCGGCAACTTGGCTCGCTGTAATGGACATAATCTTGGTGTTTAGTATTTGGTTTTTGGAGTTGAAAACTTACAAGACTAGGCAGCCGCTTCTGTTGTAACTTCCTTTGCAGAAACTTTCTTGTCTGCCGCAGCCTTATCCGCAACAATCTTTGCCATGTTTGCCTTTCCTTCTTTAATCGCTTCACAAACAAGCTTACAAACAAGTTCGATGGATTTTACAGCGTCATCATTTCCAGGAATGATCGAGTCGACTCCTTTTGGATTTACGTTTGTGTCGCAAAGGGCGATCACTTTTGTGCGAGTCACTTGCGCTTCTTGCACAGCCGTTTTCTCATTGCGGACATCGATCACAAAAATCGCGTCTGGAACTTTTGTAATGTGTTGGATTCCACCGATCTTTACTTCCATTTCTTCAATTTCACGAGAAAGCAACAATTGTTCTTTCTTGGTGTATTTCTTGAGTTCACCTTTTTCACGTTGATCCTTCAACATTTTCAAACGCTTCAAGGTTTCTTTCAATTGTTGAAAGTTTGTGAGCGTTCCGCCTAACCAGCGTTCTGTCACGAATGGCATTCCACAAGCTTCTGCATATTTTTGAACGATTCCTTTTGCTTGAACTTTTGTTCCAACAAACAAAATCACTCCTCCACGAGACGCAATTTCCTTTAATTGTCCAAGCGCGTTCTCTAATTGAACTTGTGTTTTTTCAAGATCAATAATGTGAATTCCGCTCTTCTCTCCGTAAATAAACGGTCCCATTTTTGGGTGCCAGTGTGAGGCACCGTGGCCGTAATGCATTCCCGCTTGAAGCATTTCGACCAAATTTGGCAATTTTGGCATAGTTTCCTTTTAGACGTCGATGGACAACCTTGGGCCCGCGAGCCAATCTCGGGGGAGGATCCAAAATCGCTTAACCCATCTGATGTTATAAATTATGTCGGGAGTATAGGGAAAATTGGGGAATGCGTCAAGGTACGTCGTTCGCGAACGACGTACCAAGACACGTCGTTCGCGAACGACGTGTCAAGAATCCTTGATTTATTGAACGTCAAGGCTCAATCCTCATATAAACAGATTGATACACCTGTGATCTGTGCTCAATCATCAAAATTTTGATTGTTTGTTTCTCGATACGAAAAATTACACGATAATCTCCGACACGTAATTTGCGATATCCTTTTAAGGATTGGCGGAGTGGTTTTCCGTAGAGCTCGGGATGCGTCACTAATTTTTCTTCGATGGCGCGTTTGATCTGTTTTTTGTTGGAAGCAGACAACTTCGCAATATCCTCTTTCAGAACAAGCTCGTGATACTGTAAAACAAAATCTACTCCCATACCTTTTGGTGTGAAACAAATTTTGCCTTTTTTGTGTCTCGCTTGAGCGCAAGACGATTCCAAACCTGATCTTCTTCAAGTTCAAGAGCTGTCTTAATAAGTTCAAGGGCTTTGGATGCACACGGAACATCGTCACGTTTTGCCAAACGCTGAAGTGCCATCTCAACATCTTTCGGCACACTAACATTGATACGATATTTTGTTGTAGGCATAGATTCGATTAAGTGTGCCTAAAGTGTATCACCTAACACGAGTGAAATCAAGCTGCGTTATACGACGATCAAATTTTTGCACCACTTCTCCAGAAGTCCTTCAAACGAAATATTCGCAGTCTTCAACATCTTTGGCTCAAGCGAAGCGTCTGTCATGCCTGGAATCGTATTGATTTCAAGAAAATAAATCTCGCCCGCATCTGTAACAATAAAATCTGATCGAGAGACGTGTGTGGCGCCGATCAGTGTATGCACAGCAATCGCGGCGTCCTGAAGCTGTTTCGTGAGCGTTCGTTCAATGCGCGCCGGACAGATCTCGTCTGCTAAATGATCGGCATTGTACTTACTTTCGTAATCAAAGAATGCATTCTTTGGAACAATCTCAATAACAGGCAAGGCCTCTGGATCACCAGGGTTCTGTTCAACGACACCAACGGTAAATTCTCGACCACTCACGGCACCCTCAATCATCATTTCATCAACCATACTCTCAAGAAACGCCTCAAGTTCTTCTTTTGACTCGATACGCGCCGTGTGAACGGACGATCCTCCGAAGCGTGGTTTTACGAATACAGGAAAGATCGCATTCCTTCTCGAGAAACGCTTTGCCACATGGATTCCCGCACGCGCAACAAATTCATTCGTCAAAACTTTATCGATCCCAATCTTGTGCGCTTCGATCGGCGAAAACAAAAACGGAAGATTGAGCGATTCGCATAATTGCTGAACCGCACCGTCTTCCGCGCCTTTTCCATGAATCACAGGAATCACAAGATCGAACTTCGAGGCGTTCTCGATAAATCGATCTTGATCTTCCGGAAATACAAACGTCTCATGCTCCGCAAATCCAATCGCACTCGCAACATTTTTTGCGGACGCAATCGAAACATCGCGCTCCCCTGTTTCTCCGCCGGTAATGATCGCAATGCGCATATGTTTACGATTTTAATCCGTATCCTTTCTTTACCAGTCTTAAATCAATCGCAATCGCAACAACGGCGACAAGCAATAAAATCAGTGCGTTCAAAAAAACAGATGCACTCGACACTCCAGAAAATCCGTAACGAAATCCATCAATCATGTAAACGATTGGATTTGCATAACTCACGGTTCTCCAAAACGGAGGAAGAAGTGTGATGCTGTAAAACACCCCGCCGAGGTATGTAAGTGGTGTGAGGACGAATGTTGGAATGAGTCCGATATCGTCAAACTTTTTTGCAAACATTCCGTTAAAGAATCCGAACGCGGAGAAAATCACACACGTGATAAGCAGAAAGTAGAAAAAGAAAAATGGATGTGTAATGTGAATAGGTGTGAAAAATGCAGACACAAGGAATACAGCCAATCCAACAACCATTCCGCGCATCACTCCCCCACTCACATATCCCGTGAGGATTGCCCATGGCTTCATGGGCGAGACAAGAATTTCCTCAATGGATCTCTGAAACTTCGCCACAAAAAATGAACTTGCCGCATTTGAAAATGCATTTGTAATCGCAGACATCATCACAAGACCAGGAACAAGAAAAGCGACATAACTTGATCCACCAACATTTCCAATTTGTGAACCAATCAATCCTCCAAAAATAATAAAGTAAAGCAACTGTGTCATGACAGACGGCAAAATGGTTTGTGTCCAAATACGAAAAATGCGATGTGTTTCTTTTCGGACAATCGTTTGAATTCCAACAAATTCTGCACGGATCATACGCGTTTATTTACATGCAAATAAAAATCTTCGAGCGTTTGCGCACCCGTTTTTGCCATGAGCTCCTGAATATTTCCCTGCTCAGCAACCACCCCTTCTTTGATGAGCACAACGTTCTTACACAAGCGTTCAGCCTCCTCGAGGTAATGCGTTGTAAGAATGATTGTTGTCCCTGATGCATTCAACTTTGTCACAAACTCCCACATCTCGCGACGCAACTCAACATCCACACCGGCCGACGGCTCATCAAGAAGCAACAACTTTGGTTGATGAACAAGAGCGCGCGCAATGAGCAGGCGACGTTTCATTCCCCCAGACAATGTTCGTGAAATTGCGTTCCGTTTTTCAAAAAGTCCAAGGTCTTTCAAGATTTGTTCTGCGCGAGGAGTGGCTTCACTTCGTGGGATCCCATAATACCCTGCTGCGTCCACAACAATATCAAGAACTTTTTCAAAAATACTAAAATTGAATTCCTGCGGGACAACTCCGATCATGCTCCGTACTTTTTCCGGTTCTTTATCAAGATCGATTCCAAACACAGTCGCGCTTCCTCCTGTTTTTTGCACGAGCCCCGTAAGAATTCCAATAAGCGTTGTTTTCCCTGCACCGTTTGCCCCAAGAAGAGCAAACAGTTCGCCCGCCTGAACATCAAACGAAACACCTTTCAACGCTTTCGTTCCGGTCGCGTACGTTTTTTCTAAATTGTTGATTGAGAGAGCAATGGACATAGGTTGGTTTTTTTGAATTTACTCCCCCTTCGCCGCCTTATACGCAGGACGATCTTCACAGCGCTCAATCCAAGCAGAAATATTTGGATAATTCGTCAGACCAAATTCTGCCCAACGCGCGTAAGCGAATGTACAAACACCATCAATATCAGAAACCGTAAATGCATTTCCCGCAAGATATTCATTTGCTCCAAGATATGTTTCAAGAATCGGTAAATTCTTTTCAACTTGAGCGCGACCAGCGGCAACACCCGCCTCATCTGGAATTCCCGTCCATTTTGGTCTCGACATATCTGACAATCCACCAACTTGTACACTCAACATAATCCAAAGCGCCCATTGCAATCCTTTTGCTTTTTGTTCTTGCGTTCCAAGCAAAGATGGATTGTATTTTTCTGCGAGGTATTGTGCGATCGCAATCGATTCCGCAAGAAAAAAACCATCAACATCAATCGCTGGAACTTGTCCGGCTGGATTGATGGCTAAATATTCTGGTTGTTTGTGTTCCCCTTTTGAAAGTTCGAGTGGAATATTTTCGTAATCAACACCCAATTCATGCAGTGTCCAGTGTGCGCGAAGAGAAGATCCGCCGCGAGGTCCATAAAGTTTGATCATAAGGATATTTTTTGCAATTAGGTAACTAGTGTACGTGGAACTAGACGACCAGGCAATTCATGGTAGAATCTCGGCAGTCATTTTTTTGGAGGTACCCCACGCTTCAAACCATCGAAGCATTCTACGAAGAAGTAAAGCCGTTTGTTGCCATGTACAACACTTGGCTCAAAGACATGCGCGCATTCAGTCTCCCAATCGCGATTGTTCCAGATCACATCTGTTACAAATGTTCCTCCTCAGAAGAATTCGAGCACATGCGACAATTCTTTGAAAAAGACAGGACATATATGTACCAGTCGTTCATTTCTGGTCGCCGCGTTGCGATTATCAAACTACCTCACAACATTGGAACACACCTCAATTACATTCGATATCTTGAACTGTCCGATCAAAAACCGGATGGAAGCCAAGTGAGTGGTTTTGATCACATCGAAATTTACCCCGATGTCGGAACTGTTGAATCCTTGGTTCAAGAGCTGTCAAAAAATAACGCACATTTTCAAATCCGCAATCGTACACATCACACAACGTACGACACCACCCTTGAAGGCGGACTCAAGATTCGCATCGAACGTGAATGTCTGATCGAAAAAATCAAACGCGAAGAGATGCGATAATCCTGCAGAGCATGACGCTCTGTTTTTTTTCTGGAAACGTTTGAGGTACAGATTACAGATAAAAGATACAGATATACAAATGAAGGCAAACAAGAGGACGGAAATTTGTATATCTGTATGCCGCCATTTGTAATCTGTACCTCAAGCGCTTCTAATGAACAAACATCGCATCTCCAAACGAAAAGAATCGATATTGCTCGCGTACAGCTTCTTCATATGCATGCAATACATGTTCTCTGCCGGCAAGGGCGGAAACTAAAACGAGGAGCGTAGATTTTGGTAAATGAAAATTTGTGATGAGCGCGTCGATAACTTTAAATTCGAATCCTGGTTTGATGAACATGTTTACGTCGCCCACGAATCCGTTCGATGGCAAGACCTCACCCCTGCCCTCTCCTTCGAAAGGAGAGGGAGAACTCGACATTGCGGCTCCCTCGAGACTGCGCACTGTTGTCGTTCCAACCGCGATCACGCGTCTCCCTTCTTGTTTTGCGCGATTAATCTGCTCGGATGTTTCTTTTGAGATCGTCACAAACTCTGCGTGCATTGTGTGTTCTTCGATCGTCTCGGACTGCACCGGACGAAATGTTCCGATCCCAACGTGAAGAGTGACGAACGCAAGTTCAACACCTTTTGCTTTTATTTTCTCGAGTAGCTCCCGCGTAAAATGAAATCCCGCGGTCGGCGCGGCAACCGATCCAACTTCTCGCGCGTAAACTGTTTGATATTTATTTGCGTCATCAGGCACCTCGCTCACATACGGTGGAATCGGAATCGATCCGTGTGTATCGGTGAATGCGAGGACACCAGCTTCATCGAGTGGAAACTCAAGAAGCGCAACGCCATCCTCGTGTTTCTCACGCACAGCAATTTCAAGATCGTCGATCATAATTACATCACCAACCTGAACTTTTTTTCCAGGCCGAAGAAGTGCTTGCCACACACACCCCACCCCAACCCTCCCCTCGATAAGAGGAGGGGGCACGCAGCGCAACAAAAAAATTTCCATCTCAACCATTTCCGCCTTCTCCGCCCTTTCCGCCCTTTCCCCTTTCATCCTCGCACGAAAAACTTTCGTGTCATTGAAAACCAAAACATCTCCTGTATGAAGCTCATCAAGAATATCGTAAAAATGTTTATGCTCAATCTCGCCTGTTGTGCGATCGAGTATCATCAACCTCGAAGAATCGCGCGGTTCAACAGAATGTTGTGCAATCTGCTCCTTCGGAAGATTGTAAGAAAATTGGGAGATGGGTGTGGACATAGAATGTGTGTAGATACGGATTACAGATTAATACAGATAGGGATATTCACAAAATGCAAAACCGATAATCTTCATCTGTAATCCGTACCTACCACGTTTCCATAAAATAAAAAACAACCTCTTTTGGAGATTGCAAGAATCAAAAACGGACTTTTCATTATCGCGCGACAGGTTGTTCGTACTGAATAAGCAGCTCAGTGACTTGATTCCCAAAAGAAAACGTGATGATCTCTTTCTTCGGATACTTCTTTTGCCACTCTCGTTTGAGCCAAAGAATGTTATCCGCGTTATGAGCATTCATGCCACGAACGCTGATATAAGCCGTATTAATTTCATCGTCGCACACATTCGGAATCACTTGAGTCATTCCTTCTGGACAACGCGCCAAAGGATCCGTAACTCCGCGGCAAGCACCGAGTGAAAGACCGAGCAAGACACAAGCAATCAAAGAGCGCATTTGTACCTCTGTTGCAAAAAAAACAGCAACGCGAATTTTTAGCACGAAAATCACATAACGTCAAGAATCCCTTGACGATATCAATCTAAAACCCTAAGGTGCCCTATCCTCGAGACAGTATCGAGGATTTTGGAGGACCCATGAAACACAGAAACGATGAAATGCTTTTGTTCATTGCCATTGGCGATGCGGTCGCGGCTGCAACAGAGTTTGTAAAAGCGAACGAACATCCACGACTGATCGAGAACGTCCTGCGCCTCGATGGGTACTATCAACACCCAACATATCTCAGGTTGAAACCCAGCATGTACACCGATGACACGCAGATGTCGATCGCCGTAGCAGAAGTATTGAATAAACACCACAAGTACAATCCATTTCTCCCGTGCATACCTGATTTCGCAGACGCATGGACACGTGTGTTCCACCGCGATCCTCGTGATGGATACGCTCGTGGATTCCAAGCATTTCTTGAATCACACAAAACAGGTAAAGCGTTCTTGCGTGACATTCGTCCGGACTCAAGCAAAAACGGCGCATGTATGCGAGTTGTTCCAGTGGGTGTTTTATCGAGCACCGACCTTGTCCTCGACATTGCTGCCATACAAGCCGAGACAACGCACAACACACCCATCGGAATTTTCAGCGCCCAGGCCGTGGCTCTCATGAGTCACTTCGCCCTTTATCGAGATGAACCCTTTGACCGATTGCAAGATTTTCTGGAAATTCATTTACCAGACTCAATCTTTTTACATCACATGCGTCCACATCGCCGCTGGGACGCCCCAGTCAGATCCCCAGCCACCAACACTGTTCACGCGGTCTTTGACCTCCTCACCCACTATTCGACGCTCTCAGAAGTCCTTCGCGGCGCCATCCAATTCGGCGGCGACACAGACTCGGTCGCCGCGATCGCACTTGGCATCGCCTCCGCTCGTATGCCAAACGATCTCCCGCAAGTCCTCTTCGACAAACTCGAGAATGGGCCGTACGGTCGAGACTATCTCAAAACGCTCGGCAAACAACTCATGGACGCTCACACCTAACAGATCGATTTCGATCTGTTTTTTTTGATCCAAAGAAAAAACAGTCTCGTGTATGAGACTGTTCGAGAAAAGATACACTCGATTAAACACTTTGATGTCTTTATTCAACTTGATCGAAAACACCTCTTTCGAATGTGACGCTGATCAAGTTCAAGCGACCGCTCGAATCTTCAAGATCGTTGCGGTCGATATAAATCGTAACGTGCTTACCGTCGTCGTGAACCTCATGAGGAACCAGCCTCAGCTCCCCTACAAGATTCACATATTGCCCTGTGCGTTCTGGAAATTCTTTAAAAAAGGCCTCGACCTCCGGGTGAACAGAAACCCCGGCCTCCACACAACTTTCTCGCAACGCGCGCATGAGTTTCACTCGTGACGGCTTTGCCATGCGCTCCATCGCAACTATTACCCTACGAGGCTGTGACTGTGACATTCGTGCTCCTTCTTTCACTTGTTGCCACGCAATCGACAACGCATGTTTTTAACAAAATTGACCCAATTCGTCAACCGTCTGCGCAGATGGGTCACGACCCGTCCCTACAGATCCCATTCTGCATCCTTGTCTTCCTCGCCTTTTCTGCCTTCTCCGCCTTTTCAGCCTTTTCCATCCTTTCTCTTGACTCTCTCCCCCGCCCCTGCTACACTCCCGCCATCTAATTACGGGCATATACAAAGTGTCCTATCCATATGAAAAAAGAAATTCACCCAGATTATTTCCCAAACGCGTCCATCACTTGTTCTTGTGGTGCCATTTATAAAATTGGTTCTACAAAAGAAGAGATTGCCGTAGAATCTTGCGCAGCATGTCACCCATTCTACACCGGTAAGCAAAAGATGATGGACACAGCTCGTCGCGTAGAAAAGTTTACAGAACGCGCTTCACAAAAGGTGGAAAAAGTAACCACTGGAAAGAAAGTGAAAGCACAAAAGCGCGCAGCTCAAAAGAAAACAAAAGAAGAAAAAACAAAGATTTAGCGTTGCATCATAAGCGGGGTCCTCTGACCTCGCTTTTGTGTTACTATTGTCCTGTATTCTTCAGCCACTCAAGCCTTTATTGCCTCTCTAGCCTTCTCCATATGGAACTCCTGACCCAATTCAATCTCAAACGTGATGAATTTCACAAACTAGAAACAAAACTCGGCGAATCCGAGGTTCTTTCGAGCCCAAAACTCATGAAAGAAGTTGGAAGTGCATATGCACGCATGAAAGAGTTGATGGGCATTGGAACAGAATATGAAAACGCCCTCAAAAATCTTGAGAGTGCAAAACGCGCACTTGCAGATTCAGATGACGCAGAGATGAAAGCGTTTATGCAAGAAGAAGTTGAATTACTTGAAACGTCCGTACCAATTCTTGAGAAAAAACTCCTCGTTGCCCTTTTGCCACAAGACCCGATGGATGCAAAAGATGTCATCGTTGAAATTCGTGCAGGTGCCGGAGGTGATGAGTCCGCGATTTTTGCAGGCGAACTCATGCGTATGTACAGCATGTATGCAGAGACATTACGATGGAAAATTGAACACATCTCTGCAAGCCGAAATGAAATTGGCGGATTTAAAGAAGTCGTCTTTGGCATCAAAGGAGAAAACGTTTATAGCAAGCTTAAATTTGAAAGTGGAGTACATCGTGTACAACGCGTTCCAGAAACAGAAAAACAAGGACGTGTTCATACCTCAACCGCAACCGTTGCCATTCTTCCTGAACTTGAGGAAGTCGATTTTGAAATCGACATGAAAGATTTGCGTATTGAAGCAACCACCTCAACCGGCGCCGGCGGACAGAGCGTGAACACAACATATTCTGCCATTCGTATTCTTCACATCCCAACAGGACTCATCGTTTACTGTCAGGATGAACGTTCACAAAAACAAAACAAAGAACGCGCCATGAGCATTATGCGTGCGCGTTTGTACGAACAAGAACAAGAACGCCAACGCAAAGAACGCGAAGATAATCGTCGTGGACAAATTGGTACAGGAGATCGATCCGAAAAAATTCGCACATACAATTTTCCACAAGATCGCGTCACGGATCATCGTATTCACAAAAACTATCACAACATTCCAGGCATCATGAACGGTGGACTCGGCACCCTTATTGAGGATCTCAAACAAGCAGAAATCCGTTCCTTGCTTGGAGAAGCACCTGTTGAAACAGAAAACGAAGAAGACGAAGATTAATTATGCAGGCTGTTATTCTTGCGGCCGGTCTTGGAACACGTCTTCGACCGCTCACTCTCACAACGCCGAAAGCTCTTGTTTCGATTGGAAATAAAACGCTCATTGAACACACACTCGATGCGCTTCCAAGCGCAATCGATGAAATTATTATTGTCGTGAATTATCTTGGCGATCAAATCAAAGCAAAAATTGGCGATGCTTATCGAGGTATTCCTGTTCGATATGTCACACAAGACCCTCTCAATGGCACAGGCGGAGCGTTGATGTTGCTTCAAGCACAGCTGCACGATCGATTTCTTGTTGTAAACGGCGATGATCTTTACGATCGATCTGCTCTCGAAAAAATGCTGACGTTTTCAAACGCCATCATGCTCTGTCCAACCGATATGCACCTCATGAATGGTGGAAAGCTGGATGCTGAGGGCAAATTTATTGGTCTTACAGAATCAACAGACGCAAAAAGTTATCGCGTATGCGGTGCGTATGTTCTCGATCAAACATATTTTCAGATCGAGCCTGTCAAAATTCAAGGAAGTGAACACGCAGAATACGGATTACCACAAACACTTGCGGTTCGAGCAGCTCATATTCCGATCGATGTGGTTATCACACAAGATTGGTATCCAATTGGTACGCCAGATGAATTAAAATTCGTACAAGAAAAATTACATTTCAATCAATAAGCACAACACAAAATTGATTTATCCACAGCGTCCACTTGACGCTGTGTTTTTATTTCTCTATCCTTAAAGAACCTACAGCTGACGTCGCAAGACAAAAGCCTAGTGATTCAGCGACTTCGGTCGTCGAATCGGGAGATTACTCCCAATGCAATCGAGCCTGTCTCGTTGCATGGTCTTCAATGACCAACTTGCTTTCAGCCTGGTGACCCGGTGGTCTTGTTGGACAGAGCGTAAGCTCAAACTCTCGCTTTTGACCTTGTGTCATTTCCGATTGAGTGTTCAACCTGATTACCAACCTCCAAAGTGGAATTCTGTTAAACGACCTGAACATTCGTTGAAACAATGACCGAGCTTGCTCAGTCAATCCACTTTCTCGATGATCCGCTGTCAAAGGCAAAATTGTCGAGTTGCAAGTCCAGAGAGTTCTTTGTGAAGTGTTAGCCCATATCTTGATCCCCAAAACAGAGTCAAGGACGCAAGTCTAAACGCTCAACGTCTGTCTTCCCGACAGTTGATCTCGATCAAGCCCGCCTCTCACTGAACTCTCTGGTCCTGCAGGATCCCTTTTCACCCTTCGCTCTTCGCCCTTTCTCACCGTTCGCCTTTCTTCTCGAGACTCCTTGCGGGTCTCTCTTTTTTTATCTAGAAAACGCTGTAGATACGAATTACAGATGAATACAGATAGAGACAAAAGCACTTTGAAACGATCGCGCTATAGCCAGTCATCTTCATCTGTATTAATCTGTAATTCGTATCTACACATATTCCCAACATGACCATCCTTGAAGCTCTTCAATGGGCAAACAATAAATTGAAAAAAGTGGGAATCGAATCTCCCATGCTCGACGCAGAACTTTTACTTGCGTCGGTTTTAGACGTTCCAAAATCATGGCTTTTCGGACACATCGCCGATAATCTGAAACCACATCAAGAAGAAAAATTCTTCATGTTGATTGATCGCAGGTTAAAACACGAACCTGTTGCGTATCTCATAAACAAAAAAGGATTTTATGGTCGCGATTTTTTTGTCGACCCATCTGTGCTCATTCCACGCCCCGCAACAGAAACCATGATCGAACACGCGCTCGATGCATTCGCAAAATGTGATCGCGAGAAAACACTTTTTGTAGATATCGGCACAGGATCTGGTGCGATTGCCATCACGCTCGCTGCAGAAACACAAACTCCCGTCCTTGCAATCGATAGTGATCAATCTGCCCTCGTGACGGCAAGGCGCAATGCACAATCTATTTCCGTCGAGGAACACATCGACTTTCAACACGGATCGCTTCTTGAACCACTCATCACCCTCTTTGAAACAATTCGCGCATCAGGCAATCCAAACATCTCATCTGTATTCCCTTTCAAAGATCTCATTGTCTGCGCAAACCTGCCATATCTCACAACGGCACAAATGAATACACTTGATCCAGATGTTCGCTTTGAGCCCGTACGTGCGCTTGTCGCAGGAGTCGATGGATTAGATGCCTACTGGGATTTATTTCGACAATTCAAAAAACAACGTGAAATTCTTCCGCGTCACATTACGGTACTCATCGAAATTGATCCGGATCAGGTCAATCGATCTCTCCAACTCATTCGACACTACTTTCCAGAGTCCACGGTACGCATTGAAAAAGATCTTCAAAAAAATGATCGTATCGTTCTTGCAGAAATTTAAAACCGCACCCTTTCGCTAAAGCTTCGGGGAGCGGTTTTATTTATGGCTGAACGATAAGCTGCGAATCATCTTCGATCACTTCGATCCAAGTT
Source organism: Candidatus Uhrbacteria bacterium RIFOXYB2_FULL_45_11 (assembly GCA_001791715.1). Taxonomy (GTDB): domain Bacteria; phylum Patescibacteriota; class Patescibacteriia; order UBA9934; family GWF2-40-263; genus XYB2-FULL-45-11. The sequence continues at coordinate 19,077 of MGFD01000061.1, forward strand.
TTTCCTGGATTCATCTCAATCTCATTTCCTTCCTTCGTAAAAAACCGAAGGCGTTCCGATGCGGCTGGTTTTTTCCAAACGGCTTGTATTTTTTTTCCGTCCTGGAAGACGTAGGCATCCCCTTCTCCCGTTGTACGAATCGATCTTCGACCAATCGCATCAATCACTTCTACATCTGTGATCACGATCGCAATATTATCCGCATGAATTTCATTGCCTTCTTTTGTTTTAATCGGTTGATCTTCTTCCATGCGAACGTACACCTTGTCTGCAACGCTATATACCCAGGAAAAAACATAATCCGGTACAACGTAACGAACAGAGAGACGTTGTGGAAAAACAGATTCAGAGGCAACCGTTTTAAACTTCCACACTCCGTACAGCGGACGCGTTGTGCGACCAGATGTTTGTTTCTTTTCTACGTATGCGTGAAGTAATTCCGTAGAAGTATACGTATTGTGTGGCGCGTAACGATCTGTTGCTCGCCAAAATTGAGGACCATTCCAAAATTCATTTAAATCAAACGTGGCACCATTTTTAATCTTTTCAAGCGCCTCATTAGATCCGCCAACATGTGTGTAAAGCGCATCAAACTCAAGGGCCCAATCAATAAAATACGGTCTTGCGGATCGAACGGGTCCAATTTTATCTACAGATTGATCTTCAGAAAAAAACGCGAGTAATCGTGGAATCCCCGCCTCAACAGGAGCTTCAATCACCAAAAACGCTTGATCGATTCCGCTTTGTGGGCGTGCATCTCTATTTTCATCGATCATCACGCCGTATACTTGTTGATTTGCATGAATTTGATCAACTCGCACACCCGTAAGAGGATCTTGAAATTCAGAACCCGCAGAAACGGGTGCGGAAGATGATGTTCCGGACGAACCTTTTTGCCGTCCAAAAGTAAACCAACTCGTAAGCGCAATCAAAAACACAAGCGCAATTCCTACACCGACACGAAGCCAGAATTGTTTCTGGCTTGCACGTGTGTGATCGCGCTTGTGTATTATTTTTTGAAACATGTTCTCCCCCTTTACATGTTAGAATTATTTTTTTTCTTCTGCCGCTGCAGCATCTGCATCTTCCTTTGCTTTCTTTTCAACTTCTACTGCTGTGACATCAAGTTCAAGTACTTTGTCCAGGTCAGCCATTTCTTCTTCGGAACGTGGAGCTTGTACCGCTGCGAGTGTGGTGTTTGCATCGTCTTCAATCGTCATTCCTTCTGGAATGGCGATGTCTGAGATACGGATCACATCATCAAACGACTTGAGAATAGAAATGTCGATAGTGAGTTTACGAACGAGTTTTGAAGGCAAACACTTCACGAGTACAGAATCCTTAGAAGGAACAAAAGTTCCACCAAGTGCTTTGACCGCCATAGATTCACCAACGAATTCAAGTTCCACTTCTGCTTCAATTTCCTTTGTCATATCAACAGAACGGAAATCGATGTGCGTAACTTCATCACGAAGTGCGTCCAATTGAAAGTCTTGGATAAGCACGTGAAGTGGACTTCCGCCGTTTACAGCGAGCTCAACGATTGTGCTTTCACCAGCGTCCTTATAAGTTTTTACAAATTGGTTACGATCAACGGTGATCATTTTTGGCTCTGTTCCAGAACCATAAACAACAGCTGGGACTTTTCCTTCTTCACGAAGCTTGCTTGTTTTACGACCAACAAGGGTTCGGATATCAGCGGCGAGGGTAAATGTGGACATAAATAGGGAAAGGTTAGAGAGGCGGGAGATGCCTGAGAGGCCGGAGAGGCTTTGAAAGATTCCGAACTGTTCGGCATCTCAAGCCTTTCTAGCCTCTCTTGCCTCTCAAGCCTTTTCAGAAATATGGCCGTATTGTGCCGAAACCTCCAAAAAAAGTCAACGGACATGGCCATTCATTGACAAAATCGCTAAAAAATTGTATTCTTGCCCGTCGAATTCGTGTGTGTTCTGTGAGTTTTTCCCTGAAAAATACACAGAACACACACGAATTTGGAGTGAACGACACAGTACTTATAAAGACGGTCTTTATGAATACTGTGCCTAACAAAAGGACAACCATGTCAGAAAAACCAACGGTTAGGTTTCGCACACAACCTCTTGTCTATATCGAAATCCTTAAGGCGGCAGGTACGCCTCTAGAGGACAATGGAATTGCTTTATTGTTTATGCAGTGGCAGGTAGCCAATAAATGCGTCCCAATCCAGAACTTATGGTTCAATAAAGGATCGATCGGAGGATCTTATTCTGTAGAAGATGCAGAAAAAATTCGTGCATGGCTTGTAGAACAGGGCGTGGAAGAAACGGCATAGAACGCTTGCTGATTTGAAGTGTAGATACAACGCGCGTCGAGAAAGTCTCGACCAAACACCGCACCCTATGACAGTCGGAGGTTCCAGTGATTCGTTCCATTTTTCTTGTTCTGATCGCTGCCATCTGCTTCGGTTGCTCGTCGGTTGCGAACAATAAGCAGGTCAAATCCATCCCTCCACCACCGTCAGCTTCTGACACCACACCCGATGCACCTTCCGTTGTGTATCGGCGAGACGCGATCCACAAAGGATATAGTTGTCCTGATCCTGAAAAGAAGTTGGCTCTGGTCATCAACAGCAGACTGGTGATTCACGGCCACTTCGAGAACAATCAAGGAAAGACATTTACGCACGCGGAAAATGGCGACGGCAAGCATTATATCTGTGATGCAGCCCAAGCCCCGAACAATCGACAACTGGTCGACACACAGCTCGATTCATGTTGTCTTGCAGAAAAAGCAACATTTATCTTTAAGTAACCCTCCTTTCCCCCACGCAAACAAAAATCCCCTCTGGATTATGTTTCCGTGGGGATTTTTATTATGTCGCTCGCGAGCGGCGTAATTTATTTTCCGCGTTTTTTTGTTGTTCGTTTTATGGGTGCCTTCACGCTCGTTTTTTTGTTTCTTTCAAAAGGCACCTGAAAAAGCCCTTGTGCGAGTTGTTCGTGAATATTGATGACATCATTCACACTCACGTTTTGATTGGACCGAAAACGGACAACGTCTTCATAGCCAAGATCCGTGAGAACTCCTACAGAACTTGCCCCAACCTGACTCACAAGAACAAAGGTCAAAAACGCATTCTGACATTTGTGACACTGGATGTGCATGAGTTTTGTCTCTCCTTGCGCGGCAAGTGTACGTGCATGCATGGATTTTGATCGGATCTCACAGACAGGACAATACGAAACAAGCCGAAGGCCCTGTGTTATTTTATCTGTTTTATTTGGAGTTGACATAAGAGGGAAAAAACAACCGATTATACTTCAACCATATCACGTTTAGCAGTGATTTCAAATTATGTCTCAATACAAAGCTCGCACCGTTCGAATCGCAATACTTTGAATCACTCCAACAAAAAATAAGAAAAAGATAAGCGAACTTCCTCCGTAACTCACAAACGGAAGACCGAGTCCGGTCACCGGAAATACTCCAAGATTCATTCCAACGTTCACGAGAACCTGTAAAAAAATCACCGCCGCAATTCCAAGCAAAAGATACGTTGTAAAATTATCTCTCGATAATCGAACCAGACGCGAAACGCGTAAAAAAAAGACCGCAAACGCACCAAGCAAAAGAGTGACTCCAAAAAAACCAAGTTCTTCTGCAATCACGGCAAAAATAAAGTCTGTCTGACTTTCTGGAAGAAATTTTAATTGACTCTGTGTTCCAAATCCAAGCCCGCGGCCAAATCCCCCACCCGCACCAATTGCAATCACCGCTTGTGCAACGTTATATCCTTGTCCGAGCGGATCTTCTGTTGGATGTAAAAACGTGGCAATACGCGCCTTTTGATACGGGGCAAATAAAACAAACCAAGCAAAAATAAATGCAACGATTCCACACAAAATCAACATACCCAATGTACGCATCGGCATACCGGCAAACAAGGCAAGGATAAACCAAATCCCCATCAACACGGCGGCAGAACCAAAATCTGGCTGAAACAAAATCACCATGACAGGAAGAAGAACGATTGCAAAACTTTCAAGCAGTTCTCGCACACCAAAATATCTGCGTGCACGCCGACTAAAATAACTCGCGAGCAAAACAATCACTCCTGCTTTCATGAATTCAGCAGGCTGAAAACTGACATTTCCAAACGCATACCAACCACGCGCACCGCGAATGGTATCCCCAAAAAATAAAACCCCCACGAGCAACAAAACACCCAAAACATACATCCACACGCGGTAGTGTTCTAAAAATTGATAATTTGAATAGGTGACAAACAAGGCAATGATGCACGCAAGCAAAAGCGCAATGCTTTGTTTTCGCACATTTGTAAAATCTGTTGTATCACGCGAAAGATCGACAGAATAAATGGCGGCCATTCCTAAAAACAATAAAACCAATACGGAAAAAAACAGAATCCAATCCATTGATCGCATACGGGCAGCCATTTCACGAATCGTATGTGTCACGGAAAACATAAGGAAAGCAGAAAGGTTAAAGTAGAAAGTAGAAAGGGAGAGAGGAAGAGATGTTTTATCCCCTTTATGCTTTCTACTCTCTACTTTCTACAGCGATTATCTTGTATCAATTGTGGCCGATCCCACAAGCGGCTTATATAACATCGGATCAAATAAATTGAGTTCGGGAATAATTTCTACCTGATTTGCAGATAACACCGTTCCAAACCAATTTACCACAACATCTTGCGTTTCTCCGGAAATAAGAGAGGTTAACGTTGTTTTATTTACCGCCACTACGGAGGATCCACGTTTTAACAAAAGATAAAACGTTGGGTTATAATAGCTATATGCCGTACCGTTACGAACGGTAAATGTTGTACGAAACAATCCTTTTGGATCAATGGTTGTGT
>MGFD01000062.1:0-3394 GCA_001791715.1 Candidatus Uhrbacteria bacterium RIFOXYB2_FULL_45_11
TTCAAAACAACATCCGGGTTGTGACGCGCAAATTCTGCGAGGACGTCTTCTTTTGAGGAAATACGAACATCAGACAAAATCGCTTCATCCTTCCACGCGTCTGCGAGTCGGTTGCCGAGATATCCTCGGCCGAAGATTAGGATTTTCATAATTTTATATCCCGAGGCTGCAGCCTCGGTGGGTTATCTGTGCAATGTATTGCATACCTATGAGGAGACCGAGGCTAAAGCCTCGGGCTACGAAAGGCGGGCCCCGTACTGCGACTCGTAATATTCTTTGTACGCTCCAGACTTACAGTTCGCGATCCATTCTGGATGTTGTTTGTACCATTCAATCGTTTGCGCGATGCCGTCTTCAAAACGCATCAGCGGTTTCCATCCGAGTTCTGTGCGGAGTTTTTGACTGTTGAGTGCGTAGCGTCGATCGTGTCCTGCGCGATCGAGAACGTACTCGAGGGATGAATCATCTCTGCCTGTGTGTTTCAGAAGTTGTCGAATGAGCTCAATGTTGGGCATGCGTTCACCCGTTCCAATGTTATACGCTTCGCCAACATTTCCCTTCTGCGCGATCAAATCAATGGCACGACAATGGTCTTCTGTAAAAATCCATTCGCGCACTTGCAAACCATCGCCATACACAGGAACTTTTTTTCCATCAACGAGGTTGCAGGTAAAGAGTGGAATCAATTTTTCTGGAAATTGGTATGGGCCGTAAAAGTTTACGGAGTGCGTCACAATCACTGGCGTACCAAATGTTGTCGCCGATGCGTGACAGAGCAAATCTCCTGCGGCCTTTGAAGCCGCGTATGGACTACGTGGTTCAAACGGTGACTTCTCATCTGACTCGCCTTCAAGAACAGCGCCATACACTTCGTCTGTCGAGATCTGAACGTATCGCGGAATTTTAAATTTACGAACCGCTTCGAGCAAATTATGAACACCTATCACGTTTGTTTGGATGAATGCATCCGGATCTAAGATCGATCGATCAACATGTGTCTCCGCCGCATAGTTGATGAGCACATCGGCTCCTTTTGAGAGCAACGCTTCAACATGTTCACGATTTGAGATGTTTCCTTTTACAAACGAGTAACGAGAATCCGAATCAAGATCTGACAAGTTCGACAAATTTCCCGCGTACGTCAAATCATCAAAGTTCACCACTTCAACATCTTTATATTCACGCAATAAATATCGGATCATGTTAGACCCCATGAATCCCGCCCCGCCTGTAATAATGATTTTCATAATGCATTTGTGTCATCTTATTTGCTCGATCGTATCTCGTCAATGAACGGATCTTGTTTGAACGCTTTTTATGTTTTGATCGTTCCTCTGGATTTTGCCAGATCAAGCATGGGGTTAATCGCCGTAAGAATAAGTTCTGTTCGTTTTGTTGGATCAAAATTGATCGCCTTTATTCGATCATAATCATCGATCGCAAAATAATCTGGCGAGGAAAAGAAAAATTTTGCATGCGTGATCAATGGATTAAAACCATCTTGCTGTCTTTGCTGATACAACGTAAGTAAATCCAAATCAGCCACCTGTTCTTTTAACGTATCTCGCTGCTTCTTCTTTTCTTCAAACGAAGTATATCCACCCATCCCACGAAAAACAGAATCGGTTGTTTCAATAAGAGATGTCACTTTTTCTCGAACACGCTTATAGTCGGCACGATTTTTTTTATGCTGTGCTTTTGCTTCTTGAATCTTTTTTGCGATCATTTGAAGCTCAAATTCAATTTGTTGATCTGCTTTTGATTTGAAGAGTCGCCCAAACATCCCTCTCTGGTTTTCAAGATCTTTTTGTTGTTTTTCAAGTGCACCAATTGTTGTTTTAATTTCTGTCTCACGCTTATCTAAGGCGCTCTCCGATTGTCTCAAAACGTTTATACGAATTTGCATTTGCTCAACATTTCCCACTTGCTCGTCCGCAATCTCAAAATCCCGCATCAAATCAGCATGTGAATCACGCATCTGCTCATATTCTTTTCCCAACAAATCTTCTTCGGATCCTTCCCCTTTTTCATGTGCCAATTCTGCGCGCTTGTGAAATTCGGAAAGATACGTTTGAAGATCGTCGTAGACCATTTGATCTTTTAATGCGATCGCTTTTTGAAAACGTGCTTCTATTTCTTCGGGGGTTTTATCTCCAGGTAAAAACCGCACATATTGTTGCAGTTGCTTATAATCCGTCGCACGACGAATCGTTTGAACCTGTGCCTCTGTAAATTCTTGCTCAAGATCTTGTTCGAGAGATTGATCCAGGGCAGGCCTTTCATGTTCTGTTGCCATACGTGTTCATTTAGCGTTCTGTTAGGAAACGTGTTTGCTTACTGTTCACATCTTCGATTGAATGTTTTTTCTCAGTTCTGCAAGTTCCTCAGGCGACGCCGTCACATGCCCCCACATTTTATGGCCGTCGTTTTCAAATCTTGGAATGAAATGAAAGTGTGTCTTCATAATCACTTGTCCCGCAACTGTGCCGTTGTTCGTAATAAAATTAAAATCGCGTGCACCCACGGTTTGTAAAATCGCCGGAGCAAGTTTTTTTGCAACAGAAAAAAGATGTGCGAGCGCTTGATCTGAGGTACACATCATATTTTCACACGACTCTTTTGGAACAAAAAGGGTATGACCTGGGTTCGTTGGAAAGATATCAAGAAAAACAATCACGTGATCATCTTCATAAAGGATCTCGGCCGGAATTTCTTTTCGAATGATTTTATCAAAAATGGTTTCCATAGTTTATTTATATTTTACTAATCGAAGCACAAGCACAGGAGCCACAAGAGCGACAACACTCACCAAAAAACGCCAGCCACCAAACACATCTCCCAAATTCCACGTGATCGCAGCCGCAAAAATACCGCTCACAAAAAGAAAGATGTGTTGCACGCGTGGCAAATCCGTATACTCTTCTACGGTGGCTCCCCACCAGATTCCAAAGAGTATAACTCCGAGCAAAAACAAATGCACCGAAAAAAACCGCGCAACAAATCCCGGACGAAGAATATCACACAGCCAAAACAAACTGTATGAAGTCAAACTCACGATAAATCCCGTTCGCGCAACGGCCGCTTGTTCTTGTGGATTAAAATGGATCATATCGTCATGAACGTTTTAAGGATGCAAGAATTTTTTCATACCACGGCATGGCTGCGCGATGCATCATAAAATCAATGCGTTGCACATCAACATGTGCCTTCAACTCTTCAATTTCCGGCGTTGAAAACGTAAATTTCCAACTTCCTTTATCAAGATACAAGGACGTTGCATCCAAACGCACAGTTGCAACATACCATCCATCATGCACTTCTGGCGGAGTGTATTTTGCAAGAATATAATTGATCTTCAGCTGATCCAAATCCGTGTGCGGCAAAAGTCGGACAG
>MGFD01000062.1:3402-5903 GCA_001791715.1 Candidatus Uhrbacteria bacterium RIFOXYB2_FULL_45_11
CGAAAATACGATGCGTGCGATAAAGCAATCGGTGCGTCGGTCAAAATCTCTACATCTTCTTTTGGAACAAAAATCGGAATCAGCCCCTGCCCTTTCACAGACTCTGTGACCAATTGATACGGCGCAGAGATCACCAACGTTCCGGAACCAACCGTAAGCGTTTGCACACTCTCCGCATGACGGGTTTGTGCGGAAAGACGTTTTGCCTCTGTATAAAGCGTGACCGGAGAAAATGTTTCCTGAAAACCAGAAACATCTCCAAGATACAGACTATTGAGAAACACCATTTTTTGTTGTGTGGTCTGAATTGATCGCACAAAAATATCACGGCTGGCCTGCACATCAATCTTATAAACTCCCTCTGGGAGAACACCTGTTTCCACAACAAGAGACTTGAGTGTCGTTGCGCGTTTGTCGTCTGTTGCGTTTCCGTCATCTTCTACGCGCACATGAAGAACGGGTTTATTTGATTCATCGGTCACACTCACAAGAATCGGATCAGATCCATGATCTCGATTCATATCCATGTATGAAAACTCAACGAAGATAGGTTCTTGTTTGACATACACTTTACTTGCATGTGCCCCACGCAACGTGACGGGAAATGTTTGTTTTGTTTTTGTCGCAAGGTAATTTGGCAATCGAAACGGAACCGTCAGATCCGTATGATAGGTTGCGACCTCTTCACGCGAAGGCGGACGCGCCAAAAATTCTGCGATCGTTTTGTACGTTGGGTTCCGTTGCAATAAAAGTGTTTTTCCTTCATGGATACGCGACCACTTGGATTCATCAATGATGAGATTTTGCAGTGTTTGCAAATGATAGCGCGACGGATTCACAGACGTGAGCGCGCCAAATTCCACAATCGGCGTATTGGTATTTTTAAACCAAACCGTCGCATCGATCGTATCAAAAGAACGATGCGGGTGCACAAAGAAAAAGACAGGATCACTGATCATGGACTGAAACCAATTTCCATCCGCGTCTTTTTTTGGGGGCGTCACGCGTTCATTTGGCGCAAGCGCATCAATGAACGAGGACGGTTCTTGTACGGAATGACGAATCACAAACGTTCCGCTTGGAACAAAATTTTTTACGCAAAGCCAACCGAAAATCACGATCGGAATCAAAACGAGTATGCCTTGCATGCTGCGTATGAAAAATTTCATAGTGCCGTTTTCTTAAAGGTTCCCCTCACGCGTTATTATCTCATTCTCTTTTTTTTATGTGATACAACGATTCAACGCCAAACGATTCCATGAACGTAATTTGCAATCCAAGCGAAGCAAACTTACGTTGATTGAGATACGTGAGATCCTCCGGCGGAAGCGTGATGCCATAATAATAGACAGGGACACGTGTCAGAATGCGCGGAATTGCCGCATATGTACGATCGGATCGGAGCGGAACCAATACGTGTCGTCCAGGGAAAAAAAGTTTATCGGACCGATCTGTCACAATCACACTTTCTTCCGGAACGATCATAAACACACGATCACGAATCTGTTCTGATTGTTCAAGCGTAGCCACAACACGAACCAACGCATCTTGTCCGGCAAAAAACACACTGCGCGCATTCAATCCGACCAACATCAAGATGCACGCGCACACAAGCACTGCCGACTGTTTTTTTGATCGCGTGTGTTTTGCGATCCACAGAATAGATGTTGCGATGAGCGGTGTTGAGAGCACAAAGACCGGCAACCAATATCGCACATAGGAATTCGCGATCGTGATTTGTGTGGGATCCGGATTATCGTTTAGTCTCCAGCTGCCGTACCAGACACAAAGCCACAGAGCAACACCTATTGTAAGGAGGGTGTAAATTTTCTGCTTGTGATCTTTAAAGACAATAGGTAACGCAAAAAAAGCAGGAATGGTAAGCCACCAAAATAAGCGCAATGCATAATCCCACGTGTGCCAAAAAATGGCGCGCGGATGAAACCCAAACGGAAGGAGAAAGGACCGTTTCTCCAAAACGACACCCGAAACATTCTCAACGAGTACGCTCGGCTGAACGGAAGAGACAAACGTATATCCAAACGTCAAAGGATGTCCGTAGGTGAACGCATTCAACACAAAAACAAGTCCCATAACACTCAGAAGTCCAAGCGTGTAAAAAATGACAACGCGTGCGGATATCGTTTTTCGCACAGCAATCAAAAGGGCGACCATAAGCGGCATGAGCCAATACACTTCTGAAAGTCGGACAAACAACGCGAGACCAAAAAACAAGCCGGCAAGCAACCCAAAGACTTCTTTCTTCCCTTTCCATAAATTCACCGACGGCTTTTCAGATGGATGAAGACGTGTCAAAAACCAAACAGAAAAAATAGCACAACAGACAAACAAGACATTTGGCATTAATCCTCGTGCGGAATAATACCAAAGGGCTGGATGAAAAAGAGTCAAAATACTTGCGATCAATGCCACACGTCGATCAAACCATCGCTCTAAAATTTGATTCCACGCAAACATAGCGATCACAACAATGACAGGGG
>MGFD01000063.1 GCA_001791715.1 Candidatus Uhrbacteria bacterium RIFOXYB2_FULL_45_11
ATTGGTCGTGCGGGACAGGGGATGCGTCCCTCGAGCTCGGGCTCGCGTCCGTACGGCAATTCGCGTCCGTAAGTTCTTTCCATTCTGAGGTTCGATCTCGAACCTCTTTTTTTACAAGCGATGATCACAGGGATGATTGCTTATAGAAAAACAAAAGGAAGCGATATGACTCGACAAGCTCATCTTGTTGTTGATCTTTCAAACGGAGATGCGGGGAAAGGAACTATTGTGGATGCCCTTGTTCGCAAGCATCGCGCGCATTCCGTTTTTCGATTCAATGGTGGTGCGCAAGCTGCGCATCGCGTTGTTACGGATGATGGACGAAGTCACATTTTCCAACAATTTGGTGCGGGAACATTTGTTCCGGGTGTGCGAACAATTCTTTCTGAATTCATGCTCGTACAACCGTGGATTCTTGCATACGAAGAAGCGCAGCTCCAGCGAGTTGGTGTAACCGATGCGTTTACGCGATTGTTTATTCATGAGCGTGCACCCATCATCACTCCCTTCCATCGTGCGGCCAATCAGATGCGCGAACGTTCGCGTGGAGATGGCAGACACGGGAGTTGTGGAATCGGTGTTGGAGAAACGGCGAAAGACGCGACGGAATGTGAGGAAGAGTTGATTCTTCGTATGGGCGACATTTGTGACCGTGAAATGTTCACAGCAAAAATGCATCGCGTGCGTAAGTATAAATACGATCAGATGCGACTGCTCATCGCAGCACAGCGTCATGATCCGGATGCGGAATCAAACATTCTTGCGTTCGAAGATTTGAGTGAGGTGGATTATTGGACAGAGCAACTCTTCGCCGATATCGACAAGTTTCACATCGTCGACGACGCATTCATCGAATCAATCTTGAAAGATGAAGGTGACGTCGTCTTCGAAGGCGCGCAGGGCGTGCTCATTGATGAGTGGCGCGGTTTTCATCCGTACACCACGTGGTCAACTTGTACATTTCAGAATGCGATTCAGTTGTTGAGTCGCGCAAATTATGCGGGTGAAGTTCATCGCATCGGCGTCGTTCGCGCATATGCAACGCGTCACGGTCCCGGTCCGTTTGTAAGTGAAGATGTGCATCTCACAGAATGTCTGCTGGACGCGTGTAATAAAATGGATCCGTGGCAACGCGAATTCCGCGTCGGCCACTTTGATTGCGTCTCCACTCGCTACGCGATCAACGCTTGCGGCGGAATCGACTCACTCGCCATCACGTGTCTCGACAGATTGCGCGAAGAACTTATGTGGTTCGTCTGCACACATTATGAGCTCGCGGTTGAAGATTGTGATTCAGATTTGTTTGACCGCGACGATGTTTCGGAACATCTCGCGACCGACATGCGCCTTGGAACCTTTCAAGACCTCGCGCATCAAGAGCGACTCACGAACGCGCTACTTCGCGCAAAGCCTGTTTTGCGCATTACTGCAGCATTCGGCACGTTCAGCGAAAACACCGCGGATCATGTTCATCGCATCGCGCGCGAGCTCGATGTTCCGGTTTCGATCCTCTCGTTTGGTCCCACTGCCAAAGACAAGAAATTCCTCTGATGCGATTTATTCGCATCTTTTTTGTTCTCCAATCTTGACCTGAAGCCTTTGTTTTGATAGGCTTCCGTTCGTTGCGCTCAGAGAGTCTGTGGGCAATAGGTTCCTCAAACACAGGAAAAACGTCATGCCAAAGAAGATTTCAGAATCGCTCGTGCAGGCCATTTTGGACATGCAGAAAGATCCCTCAAAGCTCGAGGTTGAGCTCAAGGTTCACATCTTTTCGTTCGGTGAGGGAAAACCCCACGCACACTTCAAGGTGACGTCTCCGTTCACCGAAGAAAATGTGCTCTGCTTGAGTCTTGAAAATATTTTATTCGCAGCAGCGTTGGTTCAGAAAATTCCGCTCGCGAATGGAAATTATGTTTTTCGGCAGAGTCTGGTTGACGGCACCAAGTGCGTGAACGAAGGAGTGTCGGAGAAGGCAACCGTCGAATGGTTGCTCCAAAACGGCGTGACTCAAATACTCACCCATCTCAGTCGTCTGCTTGCAGAAGCGCTCGCTGATTGGCCGAAGGATCTTGCGACCAAGCAAATGCTTGCGGCCGGGTATTCGGACATCATGAGGAAGAAACTTGAGCGCGGCACGGGCAAGGACCCGATCACAGTGTATGTCATTGGTCGTGCTGAAGAAGCATTTGAGAAGCTGCAAAGTATCACGTCATCTTTTCATGTGCCACTTATTAGCAAGCCGTTGCTCGATCAAAGCGACAAGATTGTGATCGTTGCATTTAAAGATGACACAAACCCCTGTTCGCCCGTTGTTCGTCAGGCCTACGCCGCATACGCGACGGAAATTCTGAACAAGGAAATCGAACCCGAGATCGGCCCCAAGATTGTGGAGCGCGTCCAGCTCGCTCTTAACACGCTCGCAACGCGCCTTGCGCGGCAGCAGGCAACGTCCGAGAATGTTTCTGCCGCCCCGACAGTGGTGTCTGGCGTGGTCGCAGATGGCAAGACAGAAGAGGTCGCCGCTCCGGCTGAGAACGAACGTTCATCGATCGGCGCTGCGGCGTAAATCACTCCTTACACTTCTCTTACGAGAGTGTTTTTTTTATTGCGCAAATCGATTCCTCATCCATTGACATAACCTACTTCACATGCTAATTTCTTTTGTCTTGTTCTTAAGACATGGAGGTGTTCCTTGGTAACAGAAAATACGTTCGATCTCGTAATTATCGGTGGAGGCATCGCGGGCCTTGCGTCTGCGATCAATGCGGCAAGCGAAGGGCTTTCCGTGTGTGTGCTTGAAGGTGGTAATGAGTTCGGTGGGCAGACAAGCACCATCAAACAGATTCGCAACTTGGTAGGGTATCCAAAAGGGATTTCCGGCCGCGAACTCATTCGCCTTACGCTCGCACAAGCACGTGTGTTCGGCGTGAAGCTTCGTGCGCCGTATCGCGTGAAAAAAATTCGTCGCGCTCCCTTGGGTGAATTGCTTGTCGAGACATCGCATGGCACAACGTTCGTGGCGCGTGCGGTGCTCATCACAGCTGGTGTCCGTTATCGTCGTCTTGGTGTGGATGAAGTCAGTTCATACATGGGACACGGCGTCACGTACGGTGAACTGCCAAATAAGATTCGTGGTGAACGCGTTGCCGTGATTGGTGGTGGTAATAGCGCTGGGCAAGCAGTTGTTGCGCTCGCGCAAAAATCCAATTGCAAGATTTATTTGCTCGTCCGAGGGTCTCTTTCAGACAAGCACATGAGTCAGTATTTGATTGATATCATTCGCGCAAATGTGCATGACAACATTGAAGTGCTTGAACGCGTTGAGGTTGTCGGTGCGGAAGGATTCTTGAAACTCGAAAGCGTATCGCTTCGCTCACTTGATGTGAAGTCGGGTACAGTCATCACGAAGATTCCTGTCGCACGACTGCTCATTTCCATCGGTTCCGAGCCACACATCGAATGGGCTGCGGACCAAGTGGTCGTCGATGAAAAAGGGTTCATCAAAACCGGTAGTCGTGTTGCCACTGAATCAATCTGGGTCGAAGCCGATCGTAAACCGCTTCCGTTTGAGACAACTCCTGGTGTTTTTGCCGCAGGCGATGTGGAATCCGGAAGTGTGAAGCGTGTTGCTTCTTCGATCGGTGCCGCAACCGGTGCCATCGCGAGCATTCTGCGTTTCCTTGATCGACGATAAATTCTCTCCGTTCACGTTTTATAGCGTGAACGTTTTTTTATACGGAGAATTTCAAAAAAACAAAAACACACATCCAGAGATGTGTGTTTTTGTGTGTAATAAAATTTGAAAGTTTTATGGTGACCCCAAGGGGAATTGAACCCCTGTTACCAGGATGAAAACCTGATGTCCTAACCATTAGACGATGGGGCCATAATCAGTGGCGCTATAATAGGGGATTCAATCGGAAACGTCAAGATTTGGCGTAATTTAGGGCGAAACAATTGACAAAATCGTATTTTTGTGATATTTTGCGCGGTCACAATTCGTGTGACTGGTGTGATGACAACAGGAAAAACAGGAGGAAAAACGCAATGAAATTCTCATGGTTGGTTTTCTTGATGGGGGCATTCTTGCTTCCGTCGACGGCTCTTGCGAGCGGCCCGCTTCCGGCACCTGTGCTTGTGAAAGGGCAGTACGTGTACACGATTCCGGTGGACTTCGATCCGCCGCTTGTGAAGCGTGCCGGACTCGAAGATCTCAACAACGCCGTGAAGGCGTTGCATTTTCCGTATTACATCGTTGTGATCCAGGATCTTCCTGGAAGCGGTGATGAGGCGGCGCGTATGCACGCTGCAACCGATGGCTTGGCGGCAGACTGGACCGAGGCCGGTGGCTTTGATCCGTCTCTCAGTCAGGTGATCGTTCTGTCCTACAATCCGCGCAAGCTCGGTTTGCTTGCGGGAGGAAAGTTCAAGAGCGAACTCGGTTTTGAACGGGATGCACATCAGCCCTACCACGAAATCTTCAAGCGCTCTATTACCGGAACACCCAAAGATCCAAAGGGTGGAATCATCGCGATGACAAAGGCAATCGATGACTACTTGTTTGACCAAACGGACCCCACGCTTATTGCTGCCCGCAAGGAAGCAGCGCGTGCCGAAGCGGAACGACAGGCAGCGGCAGAGCGTGCTGCGCAGGCAGAACGCGTTATGCAAAACGCGCGCGCGGAACTGAGCAATCAGATTCAACGCTTGCAAGGTTTGCTCGATCAGAAAGAGGATTTGCCGGAGGATGCGTCGAGCTATGCAGAACTGCTTGTCAAGGCAAAAGAGGTTCGTTCAACAGACGAGCCTGAAAGCATGGTGCAGTTCGCCGGTTCGATGAAGCCAACAGTCGATGTTCTTGATGCAACGGTAACGGGGCACAAGAACGCCGAGATGACTCTTTCTGCGCAGATCGATCGCATGACAACGCTTCTTGCGAAAAAGGACAGTCTGCCAAAGAATGTGAGCGCGTACGAATCTGCACTCAAGACGTCAAAGGACGTGCTGGGTGTGTCGCACACGGTTCCCATGAATGAGTCGACACAAGTCTTGAAGACGTCTGCGGACAAACTCGCAGTGGAAATCGATGCGATTGAGACGGCTCAGGCGCACGAAGCGTTCATGCGTTTCGTGAAATGGACAATGCTCATTCTCTCGCTTCTCGGTGCAATCGCGTTCTACCTTTTCCGGCGCATGGAATTCCTGCGTCTGCAGAAGCAGTGGAGGGCGCTTGTCGAAACGTGGAATGAACGGATCACGAACGCAACGACGCGGTACGTGGATTTTTACACGGATCGCGACAAGTGCTCACGCTTGGAAGAAGCGACCGGGAAAACTCGTGATCTATATGCAAGTGTGACCTCTTCGGTCGATGAGATTTTTGCTCTCGTGCAAGCAATGGGAGTGAACCTCGGGAAGTATCAGTTGATTGCCGCGAAGGCAACGTTGTTCAATACGAAGCCTCTCGTGCAAGCGATTGCGGAACTCGAAAGCACGTTCAAGTTTGATACCGGACAGTTGAACCAAGCAGATCTGTTTGGAAATCAAACCAAGATTTTGGATGTGAATCCCGATCAGGTCATGAAGGATCTGCAGAAGAAGTTCGAAGGAACGGTCGAAGGCTGGAACAAGCTGAAGGCTGCGTCCGAAGTTCTATTTTATACGGTGCGTGAAGTGTTCTCGCACGCAAAGCTTGATGAGCTGTTTGAACTCGTACATCAGCACAAGATTCCGGAGCGATGGCTCCGAATGCATCCGCTTTTCGGTGACGACGCTTCGGATGTGAAATTCTGGGAAGAACTCACCACGTTGCGAAACAGTGACCCCATCGCGTTCCTTGAGCGCGTTGAAAAAGAACAGGAAGCCGAAGCTGTCCTCGAGTCTCATGTGCATGAACTCGTTCGTGCTGTGGAAAATGCGCACAGCAATCGCATCGAACAGTCGCCGGATACGATTGGTGTCGTCTGTGACCCGGACGATGATCCGATGATCACGTTCCAGTCAGCGCGACAGGAAGAAGATCGCCTCGCGGGCTTGCTCGCGTCCGGCGATCATGTGTCGGAGATTCAGGAGCAGGCGACCAAGATCGTCGCGCTCTACAAGAAGTGTGCGCATCAGACGGCAACGCTCGCCTCGGCCAAAACCGGCGCGGAAGAAGCGTTTGTGCGTATGCACGCTTCGCGTGAGAAGGCGATCAAGATCGCTCCGTCGGCGAAAGATACAGTTATGTCTGCATCCAAGGTTCATAGCAATGTGTCCTCTGCGGAAGTACAGCTCCATGCTGCAACGGATTTCCTTGCCGAGGCCGATCGGGTCTTGGAAAAGGCCATGCGTCAGCAAAGCGAAAAGCGTTTCTTGAATGCACGGATCACAGCGGAGAAGGCGCTTTCCGCGTTCGACAAAGTGACTGATGCGTACAAGCAGGCAATTCACATTTGTGAGGATCTCGATCAAAAGAAGCGTGCGTTTGAGTCTCAACTCGCTCGCATGGATTCCAATCGCCAGGCGGCGGAACAGAAGATTGCGGGGTATGGTCGGAGCTCGTCTCTCACCTATCGCGCTCCGAAGTTCGACTCCACCTCGGCACTTGATTACATCATCCTGCAACGTCAACTCGACGAACAGCAGGCACTGTGGGATCGGGAAGCTCGTGCGGCACAACATGCACATGAGGCAGAGCTCGAGCGACAGCGGCAATTGCGAGCGGCAGAAGCTCGTCGTCAACGCGAGTTGCAGGAAGCGGCAGAAGCGGCCGCTCGTGCAAAGCGTCGGCGTCGGCAAGAAGCAGCAGATGCAGCGGAAGAAGCCGCTGCGGCAGCGCGTCGCAGTAGCTACAGTCACAGCAGTAGCAGTAGTTATGGCAGTAGCTATGGCGGTTCGTCGTCTAGCTCCTCTTCGTGGAGCGGAAGTGATTCGTCTTCGTCGAGCAGTTCGTGGAGCGACAGCAGCTCTTCGTCCTCGTCCTCAAGTACGGATTGGTAGGCAGACCTCCTAAGTCGTGATTTCTTTCACGGCTTTTTTGTTTGAGGCAGAAATAAAAAACCACCATGAAATTGGTGGAAAGAAGGAGTTGTGGATTAGACAAGATAGACTTCTGGTGAAAAGGCGAATGCTTCATGATTTGTTGAGTTCGTAATCATGCGTCGCTTGTTTGGAGTGAGTGTGATGGACGTTGTGCGTGCGGCAACGACTTCCGTTTGAATCGCGAAATGATCACGGGAATATCGGTACGTCGTTATTCCATGATCCGTTCCCACGATGAGTGTGTTTCTGGCGCCGAACGTAAGAATATTTGCTTTGTAGGGCACAGAATATTTTTGAATGCTTCGCTCGTCGAGAATGGTAATTTCTCTTTCGTGTCCAACGGCGATCGTCCAGTCATTATCTGAGCTTATGGTGTAAATAGGATGACCAGTTGGAATACGTGTGGAAGATTCTGTCCACGAACCATCTTTGTTGCGAACCACGTAGATGATTTCGCCGTGTTTCGTTCCGATGGCCAGATAGTGTCCGCGATCAAAAAACGTAAGGCATGTTGCACCTTGAGTTCTTAAAAAGACCGTGCATTTTTGTTTAAAGAACTGTAAGACCCCGCTTGAAGTGAGTTGTACAACTTCTCCTTGTGGAGATGATGCAAGATAGGATTGCTCAGATCCTCCGATCTCACGCGCGTGTTCCGTTTGTCGTTCGTTGTCAAGATTTTCATCTTCAAACCAGATTTCTCGCACATTGTGATATTCTCCGATTTCAAAAAGATGCTTGTCTATTGGTGACCAACAGAGACCAACGCTACGGAATCCCCATTTGATTCGATGAAAAAGTTCTCCGGTATGCATGTTCCAAAAGGCGATGCTGTTATATTCGAGCGGCCTTGGTGATCCCACAATTCCTGCAAGCAAAATACCTGAAGGTGATAGGGTGACATGCGTAACGGTTTTTTCCACTGTTTCAAAAAAATGTCGTGTCATCTGCCCTCCTTATTCCAACGATATTCGATTGGAAAGAGAATTCTATCGGCGAATTGCCCGATTGTCAAGATAATTTACGTGGCAAGTACAAGTCTTTTGAGGTGTCGTGGTAAACTATTCTCACTATGAAACATCAAACACATGTCTCGTTTATTGGGGCGGGCGAGATCGGGTCAGCTCTTGTAACCTTGATTTCACACTCGGGTGCGCAGATAGAACAATGGGACGTTGATTCCTCAAAAGTTCCACATCAAAAATCGCTTGAAACAGTGGTTTCAGAAGCGGACATTTTATTTTTCTGCGTACCGTCTTGGATTTTGCGTGTGGCCGTCAAACCCATTTTGCCGCATCTTAAAAAGAAAACACTGTGCGTGTTTGTCTCAAAAGGGATCGAAACAAAAACACATCTCTTGATTGATGGCCTTGCCCGAGATATCCTCCCAAAAGGTCAGCCAATCGCACTTCTCTCTGGACCCATGCTTGCAGAAGAACTGATTGATGGTCATGGGGGTGCTGCGTGCGTTGGAACAAAATCGCTTGCAGACTTTAAACGTCTTGATGCTATTTTTTCGGAACAGGATTTGCATCTTACGTTTGCGTCCGATATGAAGAGCGTTGCAGTTGCGGGCGTCCTTAAAAATATTTACGCGATCGCACTTGGAATCGCTGCCGGACTTGAGTGGGGAGATAACCGGAAAGGTTGGCTTGTTGCAGAGTGTGTTCAAGAAATGATCACAATCATGCGCGCATTAAAGGCTGATCCTTCTTATGCATTGAGTCAGGCTGGACTTGGGGACTTTATGGCAACGGGAATGAGCACCTATTCATCCAATCATTCGGTTGGTCGTGCGCTTGCAACATCGTCTACATGTGAAATAAAAAGTGAGGGATGTCAGTCGCTTCCTTCACTTGTAAAGAAGCTCGGAACAAAAACCGTAAAGACACTTCCTGTTATTCAAGCGCTTCGAGCCGTTCTTGAAAATGGCGCAAACACAAAAGAGACGTTTGAAGAATTATTTCATTGTTAAGTATGCGTATTTTAGGGATTGAATCGAGCTGCGATGAAACAGCGATGAGTATCGTTTCAAAAAACGATGGCGTCATTGTGATTGAAAAAAGTTTGGTCGCGTCGCAGATCGATCTTCACAAAATATACGGTGGTGTTGTTCCAGAAGTCGCCGCACGTGAACACGTGAGCGCGATTTTTCCTATGCTGCTTGAACTCGGCGTTTCTCGTGATGGTCATGAGATCGACGCGATTGCCGTGACGGCGGGCCCGGGGCTTGTTGCCGCGCTCCGTATTGGCGTCGAACTCGCCAAAACACTCGCATGGCTTTGGAACAAACCACTCGTTGCAACAAATCATCTTGAAGGTCATGTGTATTCCGTTTGGTCACAAACACCTACGCCCGCTTTTCCGGCTCTTTGCCTTCTTGTCTCCGGAGGACACACAGAACTATTTCTCATGCGCGATCATGGTCAGTATGAACCGATCGGCATGACGCGCGATGATGCGGCAGGGGAGGCGTTCGATAAAGTCGCAAAACTTCTTGGACTCGGATATCCCGGCGGGCCGGCAATTTCGAAAATGGCTCTCGACGGAAATCCAAACGCGATTGCATTTCCGCGCCCCATGCTTGAAAGCGGCGACTTTGATTTTTCTTTTTCCGGATTAAAGACCGCTGTCCGGGTGTATTTGCAATCTAACCTTTCCCTGCCTGCCGGCAGGCAAAGCGACCTTTCAGACATCTCAAACCTTTCCAACATCCCTGACATCGCCGCTTCATTTCAACAAGCCGTTGTCGATATTCTCACGATCAAGACACTTTCAGCTGTACAACGATTCGCTCCAAAATCCGTCATCTTATCGGGTGGCGTTTCTGCGAATCGTGCGCTCAGAGAATCACTCTCGAATGAACTCGCAAAACAATTCCCAGACGTAACATTTCACGCCCCAGATCTTTCGCTCTCGGGCGATAACGCCGTCATGATTGCGATCGCAGGATTGCATCGCGCAGAGCAAAAAGATTTTGTGGATCCACTTACGCTTCAAGCAAATCCAAACATGAGACTTCTATGATTTCCAATTCTCTCGAACAAACAAAACAGATTGCACACGAATTTGCGTCAACACTTGTTGGTGGTGATGTTGTGTTTCTTGAAGGAGATCTTGGGGCAGGGAAGACAACGTTTGTTCAGGGGATTCTCGAAGCGTTTGGCTACACAGAACCTGTCAGGTCCCCAACGTTTTCCATCATGAACATGTATGCGATCGTGAATCATCCAACAATCGAACGCGTGATTCATTTGGACTTTTATCGATTTGAAACACCGGAAGAAATTCGATCGCTCGGACTTGAAGAAATGATGGAAGATAAAAAAAATGTGTTCTTGATTGAATGGCCAGAAAAAGGTCTTGAAAAGGAATCAGGGATCCGTTACACTAAACGTATAAAATTCACAGCTCTTGGAGACAAAACAAGAGAAATATTTTTTTAATGTTATGAGAGAGCTAAGACGCGAGATGTATACAGGAGGGATGAATGAAGATGACCTGTTCGGGAAGTTTAGGGTGTCACCTGAATATAAAGCAGAACTTGCAAAAATTGTTGATTCGGAAGGGCACGCGCACAGAGAGCGTGCAATGGATCTTATCCGAAAATATTATTTGGATAATCCGTTATCACCAAAAAAACCGTTTTCAAATGAATTGCGAAATCGGGTTGCAAAGTTATTAGGTTTGGAGTCGCCGGAAGATTTAAAAAGACTTAAATTCTATACATCTGTTGGGAAGAAAGAAGATAGTCCATTAGACTTTTGGCATGGGATTGATTCATGGATTGAATATACGCCAAAGGATAAAAAAGAGCCGATCGTCGTGACAATAGATGGAACGATAAGAGAGAAGAAAGATGATGCAAAAGCGGATCTTCTTGTAAAAGATGTTCCAGATAAAAGTATTGATGCAAACAAATTTGCCGTTATGGTAGATGTATTTGCTCAAAGAGCCGCCGAATTATTTGGGGCTGAAAAAGAAGAAAAACCACCAACCGTTAAAACACTCCTTTCAGGAGGAGTCGTTCGAAGACGAAGGGTTGGAGAATAAGGAGCAAATAACCCGCCAAATCAGGCGGGTTTTGTGTTGACAAGAATAGAAATTTACGGTAGGTTGTTTCCTTGTTCGTGTGAACAAGTGATGGTGGGTTCATGTCCCCTTTGTGTGACGTTTGCGAAAGGGTTAATAGTCCTCCAGACAAAACGACTGTTCATATTTGTGCGTTGTGCGGAGACCCAAAACGAGTACGTATATTTCATCAGTGCTGTGGATTGCGACTTGATTTGTCGATCCATGAAGCGCGTATTTTGCTGCAAAAAGCAGGGTTGGATATATGGCGAACGGGGATCATTCTTCGTTTCAAAGAATGTCCTGATTGTGCAAAAGACGAAGTTCTTTCCCCAGATATCTTTACCATCAATGTTCCAGATTCGGAATTGGAATTCTTTCATGCCGCCGTTGCGTAATCGTTCTCGGCGGTTTTTATATACATAAATACCAGCTGTAAGCTGGTATTTATGATTAAGATGTTTCACCCGCCACACGCAGAATCTCATCAACAGTCGTGAGACCATCGAGGACTTTCAGGATTCCGTCTTGTTGCATGGTGGTCATTCCTTGTTTCTTTGCGAGCTCGCGCACTTGATATTCTGAAATTTGTTCAGACATGCTCGCCTTAATTTCATCACTCATGGTGAGAATTTCATAAATACCGAGTCGGCCTTTGTAACCGGATTTGTTGCACGCGTCACAGCCTTTGCCTTTAAAGAATTTCCACTCGGTTTCTGCTGCAACAACCTCTCCGGACTCTGCCGGAATCGCGCTTGCAACTTTTTTAACGAACTCGAGTTGCTCGGGCGACAGCTGTACTTGTTCTTTACAGTTTGTACAGATCTTTCGCGTCAGACGTTGTCCGATAATCGCATTGAGAGCAGGAGCGAGGAGGAAGGGTTTTACGCCCATCGAGATAAAGCGGGGGATTGCACCTGCGGCGTCGTTTGTGTGCAGAGTGGAGAGAAGTAAGTGTCCTGTGAGCGCGGCGTTGATGGCAACGTCAGCGGTTTCAAGATCACGAATTTCTCCGACCATCACAACGTCCGGGTCTTGGCGGAGGATGGAACGAAGTCCGCCCGCGAACGTGTAGTTCTTGCTGTGATCGATTTGAGACTGGTTGATCCCTTCAAGCTTGTACTCGACTGGATCTTCAAGGGTAATGATCTTTACACCAGGCGTGTTGAGCTTACGAAGGATCGCGTACAGTGTGGTGGTTTTACCAGAACCTGTAGGCCCCGTTGTCATGACCATACCGTGTGGTTTCTCGATCTCTTTCAATAAGCGTTTTTCCGCGAGTGGGCGATATCCAAGTTGTGAAAACTCCACGTTAATGGCGCTTGGTTTTAAGATACGCATAACCACAGACTCTCCGTAGGCGGTTGGGATGGTTGAAACACGAACATCTGTATCACCGGATTTCAGAAAGATGGTAAAGCGACCATCTTGTGGGCGATCTGTGACATTGATTTTGAGTCCGGAAATAAGTTTGATGCGCGCGATAATCTTTTTCCAAAGATCTGCATCAAGAGACGCGACTTCTTGAAGGATTCCATCAATACGCAATCGGATAATGATTTTCTTTTCTTCTGCCTCAATATGAATGTCTGATGTTCCAAACTGGAGAGCTGCTGCAATGACAATGGTGATGATGTCTGTAATGGAGGCAGATCCAATAACGCCTTGGACATCGCCATAAGACTTCATTTTTGATTGAAAGATTTGTAATTCTTCATCGGTGATTTTTACACCTTTGATGATGGCTTTGATGATGGGGAGCGTGTCATACGCCTTAAGCGCGATACGAAAACTCTCGTCTGAAATTTGATAGACCGCACCATTTGCTTTTGTGCGCTCGCCGATTTGGTAAATCAGTTCTTTTGCTTGCGGACTTTTTGGATCAACCGCTGCAAGGCGTACTTCTGTTCCTGTGTACAAAAAACAAACCGCTTTCATGGCTTCTGCTTGTTCTTTTGGAACTTGTCTAAGCGCATCAGGAGAAATGGGGAACCCTTTCAGGTTCACATACGCGAACCCAGATTTTTTTGCGAGTTCAGCCGTTTCTGTTTCTTTTTCTTTTAAGCGAACATCGTGCATTTTATCTGAAAGTGCGGTTGCGGCGGAGGGGGCTCCTGCAGACGCTTCTGCACTTTTTGCGCCGACATGTTGCAACAAGTCTTCGATGCTTTGGGTATCATTCGACATAAACAAAAACTGAAGATATTTCTTCTTCAGTTTACTTTGTTTTGATAATCATCGCAATTACGTTCGTGTGAAGAATCTTAAGATTTTTGCGATGGGAAGTTTAGGATGTGAACGGTGTTCTGTGCGTTTGTAAAAAAGATACCATGCACTGTACTGGAACGTTACGATTCCACCGCCAAAGGCAAATACGACTGCAAGAGCAAACAGACCATACAAGGCATTTGCAACGACAAAGATGACGAAAGATCCTGTCAGAAGCGAAGCTGTATAAACGATGGCGTAGGGAACACTGAGAAAAATAATGATTCCAAGAAGAATGAAACACGAAATGCTGATCAGACAAAAGAGGATAAAGGCGTATTCAAGTGTTGCGAGCCAATGTGTTTTGAAAATTTGCCACGCCGTTGTGATGGCTTCCACGACAGTTGATTCTGTTTCTATTACGTGAATAACAGAGAGAATGGAAAGGATGCTTAAGATGAGGACTGCAGGGAAAAAGATCAAGATCTGAATAAATGCAATGGAAAAACTATAGGTAGTGAATTCCGCGTAATACCAGAGCATTGGAAGTGTTGTGATACAGATGAGAACCGCACCCGAAACTTTTGTAAGAACATCAATGGTGAAAATGCGAAAAAGGTGATCGTGTGCGCGCTTGCGAATGATGTTTGGGTGTTCATGTGTGGAAGCTTTTATTCCATGAACGAGGGATGTTTGGGATAAGACGGCAAGAAAGAGAAGACCAATCATGATAAGGGTCATGAAAATGATCATGATAGAAATTTGAAAGGATCCAAACATCTGCATCTGAGCGATGTATTTTCCCATTTGAGTGTATCCAGAAAAAGATGAGTCAAAAAGTTGTTGGAGCAAGGAACCACCAACTTGCACACGACGAATGCCTGTTGTGGCAACATCCATGACCCCGCCCGTTGAAACAAAGGCAGCGAAGATACCAAAAATCCACAGCGTTTTACGTTGCCAGGTGAGGCGCCAGGCCTCACGCAAAAGCGTTCGATAAATCGCTGTGGAATTTTTGTTACTCATATAGTCCGATAAGATTATGCTGTGTAGGATTTTGGTTCTACCGCATTGCTGCCTGCAAAGAGTGCATCGAATTCTTCTTTTTCGAGAACTTCTTTTTCAAGAAGAGCTTTTGCAATCTTATCCAGGTGAATTTTTTCTTTTCGAATTATACCACGAGTTGTCTCGAGCGCACCATTGATGAGTTTTTCAACTTCAAGGTCGATGAGCTCTGCTGTTTTTTCAGAATAGTTTCTGTGATCATGTGATCCCTTTCCGAGGAAGATCATTTCATCCGCTTCTCCAAACACGCGAGGTCCGAGTGTGTCACTCATGCCGTAGCGTGTGACGAGTTCACGCGCAAGACGTGATGCTTTGCGAAGATCGTCAGAGGCGCCGGTTGTGACGTCCCCAAACGTTTCTTTTTCTGCAACGAACCCTCCGAGCATAACCGCGAGGTCTGCCAAGAATTCTGCACGCTTGTGAAGTTTTTTGTCTTCACCAGGAACTTTCATGGTGTATCCACCCGCGCTTCCGCGAGGAATAATGGAGACTTTATGGACAGGATCTGAATTTGGAAGGACGTGCGCAATGATCGCGTGTCCTGCTTCATGATACGCCGTTACTTTCTTTTCTTCTTTGCTCATGACAGAGCTTCTGCGCTCGGGGCCGAGCATGACTTTTTCGATGGAATCAAGAACGTCTTCTTGTGTGACTTTATTATCGTTGCGACGCGCTGCGCGAATGGCAGCCTCGTTCAAAAGATTCATAAGGTCCGCTCCGGCAAATCCGGCGGTACGTTCTGCCACACGGCGCAAGTTGATTTCTGCAACGAGTGGTTTGTTCTTTGCGTAAATGTTCAAAATGGCTTCGCGCTCATTAATGTCTGGAAGATCCAGAATCACGCGGCGGTCGAATCGACCTGGGCGCAAGAGTGCAGGATCAAGAACGTCTGGGCGGTTTGTGGCTGCAATGACGATGACACCTAAGTTTGCCTCAAAGCCATCCATTTCAACCAAGATTTGGTTGAGGGTTTGTTCGCGTTCGTCATGAGATCCGCCCATTCCAGAACCGCGTTGGCGACCAACGGCGTCAATTTCATCAATGAAGATGATACATGGCGCAGATTTTTTTGCGCGTGCAAACAAATCGCGAACACGAGATGCTCCAACTCCGACGAACATTTCAACGAATTCAGATCCACTCATGTGAAAGAAGGGAACACCTGCTTCACCAGCGACGGCTCGAGCGAGCAATGTTTTTCCTGTTCCGGGGCGCCCCATAAGGAGAACACCTTTTGGAATTTTTGCGCCAAGATCGGAAAACTTTTTTGGACTCTTCAAAAATTCAACCACTTCTTGTAATTCTTCTTTTGATTCTTTTGCTCCTGCAACATCTGCAAACGTGACTTTTTGTTTTTGATCTTTGTTGAATTCTTTTGCGTTTGAATTTCCAAATTGCATGGCCTTACTGTTTGCCCCTTGCATTTGGCGAAGCATGAACCAAAACACGATTATGAGAAGGAAGAGGGGGAGGAGTGATGGCAGAATCACTCCCATAAAATACGAGCGCGCAGAGCGATCTTTTACAGTGATGTTTGCGTTACGTAATTGTTCCGCTGTGACACCGTAATCAATGAGTACTTCAGGCAAAGAAACGATCGATTCTTTGCGTGTTGTTTGCTTTGCTCCGTCTTTGAGTGTGATGCGAATGTCTGTTCCTTCAATATCAATGGCAGACACACTTCCTGCTTGAATTTGTTCAACCACTTTCGCGAGGTTTACCTGTTCTGGTTTGTCGTTTTTGATGGTGTAGTTTGAGAAAATGACGGAAATAACGAGAATTGCAAGAATTGCAATGATCACGTTTTTTGAAAGTGGTTTCATAGAAAAATAGGGGTGGGGCATGCCCCACCCGTACAAATTATTCTGCTGTTTTTTCGGTTTCTGTTCCTTCTGATTCTGATTTTGTTTTGAGTGAGAGACCAAGACGGTGCTCTTTAGGTTCAATAGAAACAATCTTGAAGGACATGACATCACCTGGTTTTGCAATTTGTGTTACGTCTGTAACAGGTTTGTCAGAAAGTTCTGAAACGTGCGCAAGACCATGGATTTCTGGATCGAGTTCTACGAACAATCCAAATGGATTTACTTTAAGCACGGTTCCTTCAACCATTTCTCCGATTTTGTATTTTTCTGCAACGCCTGCCCATGGATCTTGAATCAACTTTTTCATGGACAAGAAAATCTTGCTTCCTTCAATACCGATGATTTCTGCCTTAACCGTTTGTCCGATCTTCAGAAGATCACGTGGGTGATCAATACGTTGCCAAGCGATTTCTGAAATGTGAACAAGACCTTCCAAAGAATCAAATTTCACGAAGGCTCCGAAGTCCGCAACCGCTGTTACTTCACCTTCAATCGTGTCACCAACACCAAATTTAGAGATGACGTTCTTTTGTGTATCTTCCCAAACGGTTTTTTCTGAAACGATCAATTTTTCTTCTGTTTCATTTACGTCGATCACGCGTACGTTCATTTTTGAACCAACGTAAGAACGCAATTTTTCAAGAATTTTATTTTTGTCTCCACCGCTTACGCGTGGGTAGTGTTCTGGAGAGAGTTGAGAAACTGGCAAGAATCCTGTGATGTTTTGGACAGCCACAATGAGACCACCTTTGTTTGCTTCCAAAATTTTGACATCAAATGTTTCACCAGTTGTGAACAAGCGACGCAATTCTTCCCAAGCTTTCTTTTGACCTGCAAAGCGGAATGAAAGTTCCATTTCTCCGTTTTCGTTTTCAAGTTCAATAACGGTTGCTTCGACTTCGCTTCCTGCTTTCATGTCGCCAACTTCTGTACCGCCTGTGAAAAGCTCACGGCCGCGTACAACTCCTGTTGCAATTCCGTTCAAATCGATACGGATTTCACGGCGTCCGGATCCAACGATCTTTCCGGTAACAACGTCTCCCACTTTTGGGATATTCAAATATTGTCCTTCCTCCATCAGTTTTTGAAACTCTGTCTGTGTGTCTTTCATACAAAAATATTCCGCCAGACGATTTCTTGCACAAAGGCGGAAACGGTCCAACGGGGCTAGAATTAATAAGTGAGGAGAGTGTAATAGAAAGGAAGGAAAAGGTCAAGAAAGAAGGGGAAATGAGGGACAAAATAAAAAGAACCTGGTTAAGGTTCAGCGAGTTTGGGGTCTTTTGTTCGTTCGGCACAAAAGCTTTGCGCAAGCCCTTCCGCGAGGCCCTCGACGAACGGCTCTGTAAAGTATTTGTGCAGAAGGAATTTCCCGAAGAAGATTCCACTGAAAAGTGCCAAGGATTCAAACCCGATCACGCACCACACAAGGATGTGTGCGAGTGATTCTCCGATAGCCTGTGCGAAAGGCGGGAGTTCCGGGAAAAGTGAAAAGGTCAGGACGGGGATGAGATACCCAGCGGAAAGTTGTGCCAACATGAGCACAACGCATTGGAGCAAGAACGTTCGCATCGATGTCTCCTTCATGAGGATCCTCGTTTGTGACCTGAGGCTTCGCGGAAATGCGAAGGAGAGAATGTATCCGATAATAAGCCGCATGTCAACGGATGAAGGAAAATAAATTACGCCGCTCGCGAGCGACGTAATAAAAAGACCCAACAGGGTTGGGTCTAAGGGGTCTAGGGGAGAAACCAGATGCAGTCTTCGGGCGCGCGGATGATGCCATCCTCGTCGATCACGAAGTCATACCAGTCGTACTTGCTCGCGAACTCGAGATATTCGCGAGCTTCCTTACGGATCATGCGATCCTGGTACGAGTCGCGATGGTGCCGACGCTCCAGTTTCCGGAGCGCTTCTTCGGCCGGCCGGTTGAGATGCGCAAGAAAGAACGTGTCGAGGCGCAGACGCCAGTGGTGACAATGGATGTCATCCCAGCAAAGCCAATGCTTCATGCGCCGCGCTTCGGGAATCGTGGCTCCGTCCGCATGCTCAGGATCGCGACAATACGC
Organism: Candidatus Uhrbacteria bacterium RIFOXYB2_FULL_45_11; assembly: GCA_001791715.1. GTDB lineage: Bacteria > Patescibacteriota > Patescibacteriia > UBA9934 > GWF2-40-263 > XYB2-FULL-45-11. Next base: position 18,299 of record MGFD01000063.1, read on the forward strand.
TTTCGCAAGCGCACGTTCGCGACGACGATGCAGACGAAACTTCATATTCGCGCCGCTGTAATGACCGCCCTGAACAGTGGTTCTACCCATGTTTTTGGTACTCATTGTCTAGCCCACAAAGGCGTTGATTGCCTTTATGTCATGTGCACCTCCTTTTGTCTGTGAGAAATTTCACGACGCTTGAGGATATCCTATTTTTGGTCGATTGTCAATATGACGAGGCTCAAGTACAATTTCGAAGTAAACGAAGAAGAGAAGCTAAGAAGATACAAAAATCGAAAAGATTTTTTGTTTCTTGCCTTTGCTTCTCGACTTCTTCTCTTCTCACTTCTTTATTCTCTTTTGTATGTCCCACCCGCAAAAAGCCCTTCTTGATGAATTTCAATACGCCATTCATCATTTTGTTCCAACTCTTCCAGATGAAATCAAAGCGGAGGCGCAAAAAATTCACGATGATCTTGAGGCTGATAAAACCGCTGACGAAGCTATGATTCGTCGTGTGTTTCATGATGTTGGAGTGAAAGAGTATCCGTACCGTCATGCGTATGACGAACTCATTCACACAAAGGAAGAAGGGAAGATGAATCAGCTTGTTTTGGAACATGTTGAAGATACGGTAAAGAAGGTGATCGAACCGCATTTGAATGCCGGTGTTCACCTTGATGAGCTTATCCGCAGTGATTTGCTTGCCGAGAATTTATCGCCTGAACAAATTTACCAAGTCGTTGATGGAATTGCGGTTGCAAAGTCCAAGCTTGGTGAGGCAATCAAATCACACGTAAGCGCAGATACCGCTGCGTATGATGCGTTGCTTCAAAAATGGAATGATCACGTAAAAATGATTGAAGGCAAACTTGCAGAACTTCTTGATCTTGCAAAACAAGGCGATGAAGGCCAAGTATCTGAAATCAAAGGCAAAGTTCAAATGTATAAAGAAGGATTTTTGGTTACAGAGCCAGATCCAGATTTAAAAGAAATCGAAGAAGAAATTTCGTACTGGAAAGAAGCGTTCGCAGAGGAAGCTTAGGATGAATGTGTTATAATCTCCCACGTATGCAAATTATCTGGAACGGACTTTCGTGTTTTGAGATCATTACCAATACATCAGAAGGGGAAGTGACGCTTGTTGTGGACCCATATGATAATGCAACTGGATTACGTTTTCCTCGTACGCTTGAGGCAAACGTCGTTTTGGTTTCGCATGATGAAGAAGATGCAAATAATTTATCCGCCATTGCTGGAGCACCCCAAGTCATTGATATGCCGGGTGAGTTTGAGGTTCGGCAGGTTTTTATGTATGGCGTGGATGCACCGCTTAAACGGGAAGTAAAAAGTGTACGTGTGGCAAACAATCTTTTTCGCATTGAGTGCGAAGGGATGCACATTGCACATTTGGGCTCACTTGACCGCGCTCTGACCGATAAAGAATTACAGGAACTCGAAAACATCGACATCCTCATGATTCCAGTCGGTGGTGGGCGTGTGCTCACACCAAAACTTGCCGCTGAGGTGATTGCGCAAATTGAACCTCGTGTTGTCATTCCAATGACGTATGAATTGCCGAGTCTGAAAGAAGAATTACAACCACTCAGCAACTTTTTGAAAGAAATGGCTGGAACAAAGAAAGAAGAAATGAACAAATACAAAGTGGCGCGTAAGGATTTACCAGAAGAAGACATGCTCATTGTGACGCTTTCAAAATAATGTATGCAAAAGAAGGTGAGACCCGTTTCCTTGCGCCCGATGACGCGTGAACAAAAGCGTTGGCTTGCCGCGACCATCTTTCTCTTTGTGGTGTTCATGGCTGTTGGCTGGTATTTCACGGTGGCTCGCGTATTACAAAAATCGTTTAAAGATTCGCAACAGACCATTTCTGTAAAAGTCGATCAAACAAAGCAACAGTTCATTGGAGAAGATGATCTGGGACAGAAATCACAGGAAACATTCGATAAAATGAAAGCCTTTTTTGAACAAGCAAAGCAGACACTTGAAAATAAACAAAAAGCCGAACAAGCGATTTTAGATAATGTGAAAGAAGAATTGAAACAAACTTCAACGCAATGATATGGCAACAAAGAAAACTGATGAAACGGGAAAAAAATCCGAAGAAGAAGTTCAAGATGTTTCATTGAACGGAATTGGGCGTATTGAACGTCGCAGCATCGCCGATGAAATGCAAACGTCGTACTTGGATTACGCCATGTCTGTCATTGTTGGGCGTGCGCTTCCGGATATTCGCGATGGACTGAAACCCGTTCACCGCCGTATTTTGTATTCCATGTGGCAAACAGGACTTCGCTCGAGCGCGAAGTTTAAAAAGTGTGCGTCTGTTGTTGGAGACGTACTTGGAAAATATCACCCGCACGGAGATTCCGCTGTGTATGACTCGCTCGTGCGTATGGCGCAAGATTTTTCCATGCGCTATCCACTCATTCGCGGACAAGGAAACTTTGGTTCGCTCGATGGGGATCCTGCGGCTGCCTACCGTTACACAGAAGCAAAACTTGAAACCATCTCAGAAGAATTGTTGGTTGATATTGAAAAAGAAACGGTTGACTTCATTCCAAACTTTGACGGAACACACAAAGAACCAAAAGTGTTGCCCGCAAAATTACCAAACTTGCTCATCAACGGAACGGTTGGAATCGCGGTTGGAATGGCGTCTAACATTCCACCACACAACCTTGGAGAGGTTTGTGATGCAGTGCTTGCACTCATTAAAGACAAAGATACATCCATTGAAGACCTTTCCGAAATCGTGAAAGGTCCAGATTTTCCAACGGGTGGAATTGCGTACAGTAATGCGGACATTAAAACGGCTCTCGCGACGGGTCGTGGGGGAGTGGTTGTGCGTGGAAAGACAGATATTGTTGAAGATAAAAAAGGAAATTTTGCCATCGTCATCACGGAAATTCCTTATCAAGTCAATAAGGCAAACCTTCTTATTCGTATTGCGCAAAATGTACGCGATAAAAAGATTGAGGGTATCAGAGACTTGCGAGACGAATCAACTTCTGAAGGAGTACGTGTTGTTGTTGAACTGAAAAAAGATGCGTATCCAAAAAAAGTGCTCAACCGACTGTATCAAACAACACAACTTCAAGAGTCGACTCACTACAACATGCTTGCGCTTGTGGATGGCGGAATTTTGCCTCGCGTGCTCAATTTAAAGATGATTTTGGAGGAATACTTGAAGCATCGCCAAGAGGTTGTAAAACGTCGAACACAATTTGAGCTCACACGCGCTCTTGATCGTGCACACATTCTTGAGGGGCTCCGCATCGCCCTCGCGCAGATCGATAAAATCATTGCGTGCATCAAGAAATCAAAAGACAAAGAAGAAGCGCGCTTAAACTTGATCAAACAATTTAAATTGTCTGAACGCCAAGCCGTCGCGATTCTCGACATGCGTTTGCAACAGCTCGCAAACCTGGAGACATTGCGCATCGAACAAGAATACGCAGAAAAAATGGCGCTCATTAAAGAACTTGAATCTATTCTTGCGAGTGCAAAAAAGATGATGGCGGTGATTGCAAAAGAAGTGGAAGAATTAAAATTGAAATACGCTTCACCTCGTCGCACACAAATCATCAAATCAGGAATCAAAGAGTTTTCGATTGAAGACGTTGTGCCTGATACAGAAACGGTTGTGATGATCACAAAAGCGGGATACATCAAACGCATCGATCCAGACACCTTCCGCACACAAAAGCGTGGCGGAAAAGGAGTTGTTGGAATGGCCTCAAAAGATGAGGATGAAGTAGAACAAGTGTTCTCAACAACCACACACAAAGACTTATTGTTCTTCACCTCACGCGGTCGCGTCTTCCAGCTTAAGGCGTATGACGTCCCTGAAGCATCGCGTATTGCAAAGGGCCAGGCGCTCGTAAACTTCCTTCAGCTCGCACCTGGCGAGTCTGTCTCTGCATCGCTCTCAATGGACGAGCTCGCGGATTCAAAGTTCTTGCTCATGGTGACAAACAAGGGAACGATCAAGAAAACAGATTTGTCTGAATATGACTCGGTGCGCAAATCTGGACTGATCGCGATTAAGCTGAAAGATGGCGACAACCTGCAATGGGTTCGCCCAACATCTGGAAAAGACCAGATCATGCTTGTAACTTCTGGCGGACAAGCGGTTCGCTTTGAGGAGAAAGGCGTGCGCCCAATGGGCCGCGTTGCGTCCGGCGTTCGTGGAATCAAGCTTAAGGGCGATGATTCTGTGGTCGGAATGGGAATCATTCCAGGTGGCAGCTCAAAGAAACCGGGAGAAAAGGAAATTCTGGTTGTGATGGAAAACGGATACGGAAAACGCTCGGACCTCATTGAATACAAAGTTCAAGGACGTGGCGGATCCGGAATTAAAACGGCAAATATCAGCAAAAAGACAGGAAAGATCGTCGCGGCTCATATTGTTGATACAAAAGA
>MGFD01000064.1:0-6549 GCA_001791715.1 Candidatus Uhrbacteria bacterium RIFOXYB2_FULL_45_11
TGGATGGACAAATGATCATGTGTGGCGCAACTTTTCTTCCACGCAAAAGCAACAAGGACGCACGTGCAAGCGCCACGCTTTCACGCACTCCCAAATTCATTTTCCAGTTGCCGATGATGGTTTTCATACGATACATTTTGTACGGGAGGGGCATGCCCCTCCCTTACGATATTGCTTTCAAAAACTCTCCTTCATTTTTATACGGTCCAATAACCGCGAGCTTCATTTGCTTTTCATTGATCACTTCGTTCGCAATCTTCTTTACATCCGCCGCCGTGATCTTTGAGAGTTTGGCCATAAACTGTTCTGGGGTGCGGACTTTATTCAGGAACAATTCATCGTCACCGTACCACTCGGCTTGGAACGAAGAACTCTCCATGGCAAGCAACATGCTTCCGCGCACGTGATCGATCGCTTCTTTCACTTCTTTTGGTGTAACGCCGTCGCGTTTGATTTTACGTAACTCTTGCATGATCGTCTTGTACGCAAGCGGCACGCGAGATTTATCGAGTCCGGCTTGTACGGAGAAGACACCCGCATCGTCATACGCGGTATTACTCGAGCGCACCATGTACGCGAGTCCTTTGCGTTCGCGCACAGAGATGAACAAGCGAGAGCTCATGGTTCCACCAAGAATACAAGAAAGAAGCGCGAGTGTTTCATTGCGATCATCGCCGATTCCAAACGACGGGAATCCAAACATGAGGTGAATCTGTTCCGTCTTTTTAAATTGAACATTCACCATTTTCTTTGTGTTTGATCTGACAAACGGTTCGAATGTTGGATGTTCTGCTTTTGACGCTTTTACACTTCCAAATGTTTTTTCAAGTGTTTTGCGAATATCTTTTGGGATGTTTCCCGCGACCGACACAACCATACGCGACGGAACATAATGTGCATCACGAAACGCAATGATTTCATCACGCTTCATTTCTTTCATGGTTTTGTGCGATCCTGCAATTTCCCAACCGAGCGTGTTTCCTTCAAACACAACTTCCTCAAGAAGATCCTCAACGTGTCTCATCGGACTATCTTGATACATGTTGATCTCTTCAATGATCACGCCACGCTCCCGATCCAATTCTTTTTGATCGAACTTTGAGTGAAACACCATATCATGCAGCATGTCCACTGCGAGGTTGGTGTGCTTTGCATCAATCTTAATGTAGTAACCCGTTTCATGTTTGTTGGTGTACGCATTGTATTGCGCCCCAACAGAATCAAGCGCTCTCGAAATATCGAGCGTTGTTGGGCGACGCTTTGTTCCCTTAAACATGAGGTGCTCAATAAAGTGCGATGCCCCGCTGAGCGTTGGTGTCTCATAACGAGATCCAACTTTTGTAAGAACCAAAACCGTAACCGCTTGCGTCCCAGAAACCGGAACCAAGTGCACACGCATACCGTTTTTTAACGTAAAGTTTTGATGGGGCATATTCTATTTTTGTATCCCGAGGCTTTAGCCTCGGTGTGTTATACGGTGTGGAAACCAAGGCTAAAGCCTCGGATTACGAAAATCTGGATGCGAACCATGTTTCGAGCTCTGCAATTGGAACACGCTCCTGCTTCATGGTGTCGCGATCGCGAATGGTTACGGCGTCATTGAGCGAAGGATCTTCGCCTGCGCCGATCGTATCGAAATCAATTGTGACACAATACGGCGTTCCGATTTCGTCTTGGCGGCGATAACGCTTTCCAACGTTTCCATTGTCATCAAACTCACACATCCAATTTTTCTTCAGCATGGAGTAAACCTCACGCGCTTTTGCCACAAGCTCTGGTTTATTTTTGAGCAATGGGAATACGGCAATTTTGATTGGAGCCAATTTCTTTGGAAACTTCAGCACCGTTCGAACATCATCTTCTCCAACAGATTCTTCTGTGTACGCAAAATCGAGCATCATGAGCATCAAACGATTGAGTCCAACGGAAGTCTCCACAATATGCGGCGTGTAACGTTCTTTTGTTTTTTCTTCAAAGAAAGACAAATCTTTTCCAGAAAACTTACTATGTTGTGACAAATCCCAATCTCCACGCGCGTGAATTCCTTCTACTTCTTTAAATCCGCCGAGTGATTGAAAATCAAATTCAATGTCATACGCTTCACTTGCGTAGTGTGCGAGTTTTTCGTGTTTGTGAAAACGAACACGAGATGCATCAATTCCTAAATCCAAAAACCATTGCATGCGTGTTGCTTTCCAATCTTCGTACATGGTTTTTACATCTGTTGGGTGTACAAAATATTGCATCTCCATTTGTTCGAACTCGCGTGTTCGAAAAATAAATTGGCGCGCAATAATTTCATTACGAAATGCTTTTCCAACTTGCGCAATTCCAAACGGAGGACGTACGCGTGTTGAATTCAATGTGTTGAGATATTCAAGATAAATTCCTCCGCAGGTTTCTGGGCGAAGATACACAACGTTTTCCTCTGAGAGCGCGGACGTTGGAGAACCCAAATTCGATTTCACCATGAGCGAGAAAACACGCGCTTCGGTCAAATCAGCGGATCCACAATTTGGACAAACAAGTTTCTTTGCTTCTCGGAGCTTGTTTAATTCTTCATTGATAAATTCAATGGATGCTTTGTCTGCGTCCACACCAAACGATTCGAGCACATGATCGGCACGAAAACGTCCGTTACATTTTTTACAATCCACTTGTGGATCATTAAATCCATCCACGTGACCGGAAGCAACCCATGTTTGTGGGTGCATAAAAATTGCGCTGTCGAGTCCGACAACATCATCGCGATCTTGAATCATGGATTTCCACCAGGCGTCACGAATATTGTTTTTCAACAATGTTCCGTAATGACCATAATCATAAATCGCGGAAAATCCTCCGTAGATTTCTGAAGACGGAAAAACAAATCCGCGCCGTTTGCACAGCGCGACAATTTTATCGATAGACATTTCTTGTTCCATAAAACACGAGATCCTTCGGCTTCGCTCAGGATGACACAAAAATTAAACCGTCATGATTTCATCTTCTTTCTTCTCTCCCATCGCACTAATTTGCTCGTTAAAATCTTTGGTGAGCTTTTCAAGTTCGTCGAGCAGCTTGAATTTTTCATCTTCGCTCATGTCTTTGTTTTTTTCTTTTTCGAGAATCTCGTCTCGTACACCTTCACGAACTCCGCGAAGTGCAATGCGAGAATCTTCTAACTTTTCTTTCATGAGCTTCACAAGCTTCAAACGATTTTCTTCTGTCATGGGAGGAAGCATAATACGAATCACTCCGCCGTCTGCTGCGGGAGATAATCCGGTTCCAGAATCACGAATCGCTTTTTCAATCGCTTGCGTCAAACCTTTGTCCCATGGATCAATCACGATTGTTTTTGCATCTTGTACAGAAATAGATGCAAGACCTTTGAGTTCCATGGTGGAATCATACGCGCTCACGCGAATATCCTCCACAAGTTGTGGAGTTGCGCGCCCAGTGCGAAGTGTTCCGAGTTCTTTATGTAAGTGATCCAAAACGGCGTCGAACTGTGGTTTATTTGACGTAAGAAAAATATGCATAGAAAAAATAAATGGAAACATCCCTCACTCTTTGACTTAGAGATCCTTCCTCCTCGAGGACTCGTCGTCAGGATGACGTGGCGAAATTAAAAGAGTTTATTATTGCCACGTCATTTTGTTTCCGTAGCAAGTCCAAGATATAGCACGGCTGCATTACTTGGGTCAACCAAAATGGCGCGAGGTAAACGATTTGATGGAAGTTTTCCTGTCTGCCATGTTGCTCCACCATCCGTGGATTTATAAAACGTTGCGGTCGTTGCGTAATACAGAACATCTGGATGAGACGCATCCATTCCAACCGCTTGAATGTTTACTTGTCCTGCGGCGGTTACAAGTTTAATCGGACTCCACGTTGTTCCAAAATCTTGCGAGCGCAACAATCCATATTTTGTTGCTGCAATCACTGTTCCGGAATCTTTTGATTGAATCAGATCAAACACTTCCGCCCCTCCTGTTATTCCTTTGAGATCGGCCGGTGTCCACGTTGCGCCACCGTCCCCTGTTTTCATCATGCCTTTTGCAAGCGTTCCAACAAGCGCCATGCGACTATCGTTTTGATTGATCAAAATATCGGTCACATCATCTTTGACATGCAGCACATTACTCCATGTTCTTGCTCCATCCAAACTTTTTTGAACATCTCCGTTTGAAAGTCCGATCCAAACGATTTGCGGATTAAACCAATCCACCGCAACCTTTAATACATTTACTTTCTCTCGACTTTCAATGTATGCGTCATTTTGAAATGATCTCATACAGTCGATCGATTTATATAATCGAGGACCCTTTGCTACATATACCGTACACACATTTTTTGGATCAACTTTTAACGAAGCGATGTATCCCGTTGAAAGCGCCTTGTCTTTTGGTTGACGCCAAGAAGTTCCTGCATCGTCAGAATACAAAAAACCATCTTCACGTGTTCCTACATAGAGAACATTTTTGTCCTGTGGATCCATTTCCAACGTTAAAATGTTTGCTGTTGCGAGTGTACCGATCCCTTTTGCGGTTGGAACAAGCGAACTTTGCGCCCAAAGTTTTCCCGCATCTGCTGTTTTTAAAATTCCACCGTCTGCTTTTTTGGATGTTGGCGCAGCTGCGGAACATCCTGCTCCGACTAAAACGAGAAGGATAAAAAGAGGAAGAAGTTTTTTCATACAGAAAATAAAATGTGCTCTAACGTTAATTGTGGATTTGTATTATGGGCGATTGCGTTTCTTCCCTCTTCTGTTTTTTTAAGTGTAGCGATCAGTCTGGATGTTTGCCAAGGCTGAAGCCTGAGATTGCGAAACATGTCCGATGGATACACAGCCAGCTCTTCGCATCCGATTGTTCGCAACAGTTCGTCTCGTAACACCCTCTGCCATAATCTCACTGTTTGATCTGCGGCCACACGTTTGTTTACATCTTCTTTTGGAAGGAGTCCGGACGTGAGGCGAATTTGTTTGGCGATGTCTGCAGAAAATAATTCAATCGCTTTTTCTACCCCGACATCTGTCTGCGATCGATCTTCGCTCTTGGTGAGATAACGAAGTGCACGACCAGGACGACCAAGAGAGATTGCCGCAGCAACTTCTGCGTCTGGTTTTGCATACCCCTTTTTTACAAGAGCTGTTGAGAGCACATTTCTTGAAACAGGATGAAAGCGCATGACCTGACAGCGTGATGCAACGGTTGGGAGAACGGACTCAATCGATGGCGCGCGCAAGATGAACAATGTTTTTCCTTTTGGTTCTTCGAGTGTTTTCAACAAAGCGTTCGCGGCTGCGTTTGAAAGTGCATCTGCGTTTTTGATAAACGCAATTTTCCACCCGCCGTTCATGGCACTCATTGCGAGTCGCTCACAAACTTCTCTGACCTGTTCCACCGAAATCTGTGTTTTCTTTTTTCCGGTCTTTTCATCTGTAAGACATGTAAGTTCGATGACGTCCATGGAGACGACATCTGAGTCACCCCTCCCATGCCCTCCCCTCGATGAGGGGAGGGGTAACTCGAGGGAACGGATGAGTTGCCGCGCGACGAGTGTTTTTCCTAAGTGATGCGGCCCCACGAACAAAAACGCGTGTGGAAGACGATCATGATTAATCATCCGACCCAAAACATCCTGAACACGCTCGTGCCCAATAAGATTGTGAAAGGGGGATGGCATAAGTAAGGGAATTATAGCATGGCTTGAAAGGCTGGAGAAGCTAGAGAGGCGAGAGATGCCGAACAATCGAAGAATGCTTCCAAAAGCCTCTCAAGCATCTCCAACCTCTCTCGCCTCTCCAGCTTTTCCAGAACTTCCTGACAACCTGATTTTGCTAATCTTAGCCTAATTCTCTCTATTTCTTGGGTTGGGGTCTTGACAAAACTGACAAAAAGTGATATAGTATGTTCACGAAGATGAGATGAGGCAAGAAGAAAGACTTCAAACCTTACAACTCAAACGGGGAGAGAGCCGAGCTATTCGGTCCCAAAAGAGTAAATTCGAAATTCTAATAGAGAAATTCGAAAACTCTAAATAATAGCAAAAAGAAGATCTATTGTTTTACGTATCTCTACTGCCTGATACGTGCAGCAATAGATCTTTTTATATACCTCGACGCAGAAATTCGGGGGGAGAGAGCAAACTGTCTTTCAAAACACTTCGGTGAATGAAAGCAGTGAGTATCAAATGGTTTGACTAGGTTCAGCCCCGCCTCGGCGGGATAAACTTACTCACTCCATACGCACGATACTCATGATTCACACCTGCCTTCGGGCGGTCACTGAGTCGACCTACTCCCGGATTCCTGCGCCGAACAAGTCGGTAACGGACAACACACAGACGCAAGCCTACAAAATAGAGCTTGCACCAGGAGATACCATGAAGAGCTTCAACACCGCCATTAATTTTGTCCAGAACATCACCACGGACGACGTCATGGAAATGCTCGGCAAGGTCACGCATCCGGCAATGATTAGTGCTCTCTGCGTGGGCTGCCTCGTGGGAATCCCGCTCTTCGGCAAGTAGTTTCCAATCCACGTTTCGACAGGAGAAAAAATG
>MGFD01000064.1:6616-8860 GCA_001791715.1 Candidatus Uhrbacteria bacterium RIFOXYB2_FULL_45_11
GCTCAGGTTTAAGAGCAAAGGAAAGGCAAAGAACGATGATCTGGTAACAGTTCGCAGAAGCACCCAATGCAGGCGATTGGGTGTGGATACATAAGTGAACTCAATGTCTCGAGCATTGAGCGGCACGAGTCTTCTTCTCGAGATCTGGCGACGGCTGTGACGAAAGGCACTCCCTTTCCCCTCACAGTCCGTCGCCGAGCTTTCAGAGATCGTAAGCGCAAGCTTGCGGGATCTGAGAAGCTGAGGCCGGGTGGCCAAAGCTAGCATTGCCCGAAAGGGATTTGAAAGAGATCAGTTCGACGCGCAACAAGATTGCGCACCTGGAGATACCATGAACACCAATACCGTCGCCGCCGTTTCCGCCATCGAGACCACCATCGCCGCCGCCGCCGTCGAGACCGCCGCCGCCGTCCCCGCCACCACGGCCACCAAGAAGGTGGTCAAGGGCGAAGGCAAAAGCGCTGCGGTCGAGACCGCGCCCGAGGCCGCTGCGGCCAAGGCCGAGGTCGAGAAGTGGGCCTGCTCCATCACGGGCGAAATGTGCCCGATCGACAAGTTGCTAGTCCCGAAGCTCGGCGATCTCGACAAGGAGTTAGGCCGCCGCACCACCGAAGCTGATCTGCGCGTGCGCGCTATCTCGGCGAAAGGCGGATTGCAGAAGGGCATCAATCGCGATGACCTGATGCACCTGGACTTTGCCCTCAACATCGTCCGCACCGAAGAGGCGCGGGCGAGCAAGAAAGCAGAGCTCGAGGCCAAAGAAACCGCACGCTTGGCGCGCATCAAGGAGGACGCCGACTTCCGCAAGTCGGTCTACGTCGGCAAGCCGCTTGCGCATCCGCGCACCGGCAAGGTTCACGTCCGGTGCGTGCAGGCTCACAAGTGCGAGTATGCGCTTGAGAAGGGCACCGCATTCGTCGGCAGCATCGACGTGATGCAAGCGCCGAGTCTCGAAGACATGCAAGCGATGAACTACGAAGACAAGCGCGGCAGGGCAGTGAATGTGAGTCACTTGATGACTCACTATGTCCTCTGCCCCCAGTGCGCGGCAAATCTGATCGTGAGCCCACAGAGCGTGGCCAAGGCAGAAGAGGAGATCCTCGCGGATCTCGAGATCAATGGCGAGGCCTATGCACAAGAAGAGGAGCAGGCTCGGCTCCGGGCTGCGTACTACAACGGTCCCCAAGCGCAGACCCGCAACGGTTTCAACCGGACTGGTCGCCGCGGCTAGGCCTTCTCGCTCCAGCAGCCCCCGTTCCTTCCCAAAGTCGAGTCTAACGACTTCTTAAACAAAGACACCTGAGGGGTCGACGAAATGGTACAGCAATTACTTCTGCTGACTTCGTCGACCCCTTTTCCCCCCAGAGTTCGTGAGCATCGCTCGCGGCATCTGCAAGGAAAAAGGTAAGAGTAGAAAGCATAAAGTAGAAAGGAACAAAAAAAATCGCGTTCGAAATTTAGGGATGGTTGTACATTACAACCTCCACCATCCCTGAATTACGCACGTGAAAAAATTCTGTCTTCCCTTTCTACTTTCTTCTTTCTACTTTCTACTCATTCACCCCTTCGTCCCACAAAAATGGAGGAGAGAGCAACTAGACAATCCCGAAAGGATTCCTAGCGAATATCGAATGGACTGACTAGGCGAAAGCTTACTCTATCCATACGCAAGATATTCATGATCTACACCGCCTTCGGGAGGTCACTGGATCCCTTGCCTCCAGTTTTGTGGATCGAATGTAGTCATTAAAAGTTCGAACGCTCGCGAGTATCTCGACGAGCAAGGAGTCGTGATGACTCGTTCCGAACGGCAAAGCGAACTCGATGAGGCGGGCATCATGTGCTCGCCCCAGAAATGCAGCCAGGCAGGGATTGCCGGGATGTGCATTCTTGGCATGCTGACGATCATCGTCGGCGGCATCATTTTCGGCCAGCGGCCCGTCGCCAAGGCGAAGCCGCAACAGCCGAACGCGCAAGTGGCAATCTGCCGCTAGCGCACAACTCTAACGACCCCATAAGGAGTCAACTACGTGAGATAAAGCCAATCCGGCAGGAAAGCAATGCTCGACCTTAGGCGATCGAAGCATGAAGAAAAAAAGAGACCTCGGCTCTCCATTAGCCGGCGAAGTCTCGAGTCTTGCGAATTGGAAAACTTGGACGATGTTTTGCGGAACTCCACAACACATCGTCCGGCTTTCCGAGCTTGTACACGCGTTGGGCGTTGCAACCTCGGTTCGGCCATAC
>MGFD01000064.1:8869-30937 GCA_001791715.1 Candidatus Uhrbacteria bacterium RIFOXYB2_FULL_45_11
GAAACTGTGACGAGGCAGCGCCGATTTAATATGATCGCATAAGGCGGTCGGCGTGAAGGGACATGCGTCCGAGGTTTTCTGCATCTGACAAGAACAGATCAGAATAGGGGTTTCGCTACACACTGCGCGCCATGAGCCGCCAAAAAGCGCCACACCCCGAAAGCCAAGTCTATTATCGGCGACTATCGAAATTGTACTCGGGCTGGTGAATGCACAGCTGCTCGAGTGTCGTGACTTTCTGTCGGACATGCAATGCCACTTTGCGAGGAATGTTTCCGAAGCAAACAAGGCGTGCAAATACGGAATAAAAAGTCACATTGAGTGCTATAACCAAGCTCGTCGTCCCCGCCAACACCATGGGACACGTGCGAAACATCACGGATCAAGGAGGATCCATGCAAAAGAAACTGTGACGAAGCAGCGCCGATTTAATATGATCGCATAAGGCGGTCGGCGTGAAGTGAAGGGATTCTTGGTTCTTTCAGCAAGAACCTTGTACGGGGCAATTTGAACAACACGCACGCGCCCCAAACCCAAAGTCTTATGCAAAGCGAGCTGCCTGCAGGATGCGCATACCTGTATGGAAACACGACCCGATCGCCACTCGCACCGCCTCATCGTGAGCTTTCGGTCGCACCGGCATCGGTCGTATACATGCGTTTCAACCCCCCCGTCTTCACTCGCGTCTCCGAGGACGGGTACAAAAAAAACGCCGTAGGATCAAGGAGGATCCATGAACCGTTTCTGTACCGTTCGCAGCACCAACTTTCAGCTGTTGGTGTAAGCATGTCGAAAGACATCCAAGGAGATCGATCTGTGCTCAACAAGCAGATCGGTTATCACAGCTGAACAACATCGAGCTATAAAGTGACTGGCGCTCGAAATGCCACTTGTTGAAAACAGAGAACTTCGATGGTCAACAACGTCGAATAGGATGGCACACGTCCGAACACTCTGTGGGCACCTCGAAAGGGACCCTCTGCCAAATCAAAGACACGCCGAAGTTACCGGAACTTCGAAACGATCAGCGATTCATGGCTTGTTGAACCTCGCGTGACGGGCTGTGCGAAATGGAATTAGCTACCCATTTCTCACAGTCCCGTCACGCAGTCTTCAGAGAATACGAAAGTCTTTCGTATGTTCTGAATTCTCTCTAATCCCTCGACCCTTCACCCTCACCCCACTCCCCTAGAATCATCGTATCTAAAACCATTCTCTCGCCCCATTTACTTCATGATCTCTCGTGACGTATATAGGTCGAAAGACCATTCTCTCCCTCAAAACGAGAAAAAATACCCGCCCGGGTATTTTTTGTTTATTGGGAACGCTTGAGATACGGATTACAGATGAATACAGATGGAGATATTCGTTTCGGAAAAACGTTTTCTGAAACACGTCATCCCTATCTGTATTCATCTGTAATCCGTATCTACAACGTTCCTGTTGACAATTTTGAAAAAAAGTGGTAGGTTTTAGTTCTCTTCCAAATGAAAGGAAGAGGTGGCAAGCGGCTTCACAGAGTCTGCTCAAGTGAGGGAGTATGAGTTCCACAACCCGTATCCAGAGTCTCTCTGTGACTGCTCCTCTCCAGGAGATGTGTCATGATTGAACTCGCGCGTGAATTGAATGAAGCAACCAATCGTGCCCTACGCATGTATGCGGTCTCAAGGAATCCACTCCTTGAGGACCCGATCGCCTTACGGCCTCACATGCACTGCGGCGCTGGTAGCTGACTTCTTTTCCCGGCTACGGTCTGTCGAATCCTCTTTCGCTCTACAGCTCTTTGAATGAATCCGTTTACCCGCTCCCTTCACCGGCGAGCAACCTCTTTCTCTTCCACGCATGATCGTCCAAAGGACGATCTTTTTTTTATTTCTCCGCACCCTTCCACGCAAGATTAAACAAGCCTCGGACAGCGTCTGAAATTTCTTTACTAATAATAACAACCGCAAGCACAGCAGATCTGTACGAAAATAAAAAGACATGATTTCCCCGCACGGTGATTTCTCCGTGCATTGGAAATTCTTTTGCGGAAACAACACGTACTTCTCCCACCCCAACTTTTGGAATTTTTGTGAGATCCGAATGTTCCATCACCGCCAAAATACGATGCGGTGTATTTGCAAGATGTAGTTCGCGCATGTGACGTTCGTGATCAGACATGATTTCTTGCGTGGCAAGCACATCATCATACGGCACAATCTGTACAAACTCCCCTTCCATTTTTTCAAACGTTTCACGAAGCGTTTTTAATCCCTCCGCTCCTTCCAGATACCGAATCTGCGGCTTTGCTCCTTCTGCATTAAAAAGCGCAAGCAACATTGGCAACGTCTTTTGAAACTCATCATGTTTTTCTTCTAGCTCTTTTTGTTGAATGCGCAGAATCGAAAGCAATCGTTCTGGACTTTCTGGAACGTAATATCGCTTCTTCCCTTTCACAAACGTAGACATGAGTCCGCGTGTAGACAATGCCTCGATCATGACATACGTGGTGGCACGATTTACTTTTGCTTTATGCGAAATGTCTTGCACAGGTGCAGGACCAAGTTCAAGCGCAGACAAATACACTTGCGCCTCTTTTTCCGAAAGGCCAAGACGTTTTAATTCAGTGAGGAGTTGATCCATAAGAAAAATACGAAACACTAAATCCTAAATTCTAAAGCAAGAACTCGCTTGTTTAGCATTTAGAAATGAGATTTTAGTGCTTTTATGTTACCACATTCCTTAAAACTTCCCATGTTTGACTCGCTGTTTTGTTCCAGTCATACAAGGCGGATCGAACAGATCCTTTTTCGATCAGACGCTCGTGAACCGAAGCGTCTTCTGCGATTTGCCTCATGGCTCGCACCCAAGCTTCTGGCTCTGATGGCGTGACGAATATTGCTGCATCACCAACAACTTCTCTGTGCACAGGAATATCGGAAACGATCAGTGGTGTTCCGCACTGCATCGCCTCCACATTTGGAATACCAAATCCTTCATACCAGGACGGAAACAAAAACGCTGTTGCGGCATTCATGAGCGCAGCAACGTCCGCATCTTCAAGGTAGCCAAGTGTATGAATCTGATCTTTAAAGGTCGAATGATCGATCCAATTTTTCATGGACACAAACCCAAATCCTGGCTCGCCCACGAGCACAAGTTCATACGGATCTCCAATTCCACGATCCGCTTTAAACTGATCGAACGCGCGAATAATCATTTCTACATTTTTCTTTTGATCGAGCCGCCCAACGTACAAGAAAAAATTTCTGCCAATTCGATTTTGTCGCAAAACGAGTTCGATGTGTTCGTGAGAAAGACGTTTGTAAATGGATGTATCAGCCGAAAGAGGTGTGACGGAAATACGATCGGGTGATGAGTGGTAAGTGGAAACGATCTCGGACTTTGAGAATTCAGAAACCGTGATGAGATGTGCCGCCTTTCGGATGGAACGTTTTGTCACGTGTTCAAGGCGCTTACGACTTTTTGTATCATATACATTCGGCAAACGACGAAATCCAATGTCGTGAATCGTTGTTACGAACGGAACCCCCCTCCCATGCCCTCCCCCTCGAAGGGAGAGGGATAACGTGCGTGGTAAACCTTGTGCGGGAACGAACATCACATCCGGTTTCGTTCGAAACAACTCCCAACTGACGCGCCCTTGCATCCAACCAAATGGAAGCGACCAGTTTAAAACGCGCGATTCCCAACCGTCTGGCAACTCGGCAAGCACGCCCTCGAGCTTTGTTGGCGAATACAAAACCACACGCTCGTTTTGTGCGAGCGCGTGTTTTTTCATGTTCTGAATCAATTGGAACGCATACATCTCCACCCCAGTTCGTTTTGCTTTGTTCGCAGACGACGCATCGATTGCGTAGGTGATGGGTTTGGATGATGGGAGAAGGTTGGGGGGCATAAACATGGGTAGATACGGATTACAGATGAATACGGATGGAGATATTCGGTTCCGAAAAATGTTTTTCAGACACGTCATCCCTATCTGTATTCATCTGTAATCCGTATCTACAAAAAATCCTACGACGTAAAAATACTTCTCTTGTATGCCTCGAGATTTTCCAAAGCGATTCCTGTTCCTTTTGCCACACACTGTTGCGGATCTTCGGCAAGAAAGGTTGGCACGCCTGTTGCTTCTGCAATCAGAATATCGAGGCTGCGCAACTGTGATGATCCACCCGAGAGAACAATTCCTCTGTCCATGACGTCCGCGGAAAGTTCTGGCGGAGTTTTGTGTAACACTTCTTTTACGGTTGCGATGATTCCTTCAAGTTCATTTTGAATCGCGGCCGTGACATCGTCAGACGTCACTTCGATAAGCTTCGGCAAACCTGTAATCATGTCGCGTCCTTTTACTTCCATCGATAATTTATCTGGAAGATACATGGCCGCACCGATTTGAATTTTAATATCTTCAGAAGTGCGCTCGCCGATTGCAAGTCCGTATTTTCTGCGGATGTATTCTGAAATCGCCAAATCGAACTTCACTCCCCCAATACGAACAGATTCAGACGCCACAATTCCTCCGAGCGAAATCACGGCCATTTCTGACGTTCCTCCGCCGATATCGATGATCATGTGACCAGACGGAGATCCGATTGGAATGTTTGCTCCAATCGCGGCAACAATCGGCTCTTTAATGATGTAGGCTGCCTTTGCACCCGCTGCGAGCGTTGCATCAATCACCGCACGACGTTCCGTAGACGTAATTCCACCCGGAACCGCAACCATGACTTCCGGACGGAACAATCGAAATCCTCCGAGCGCTTTGTTGATAAAATAACGCAACATGGCTTCTGTGGTTCTGTAATCTGCAATCACGCCGTCTTTGAGTGGTCTGCGCGCAACGATGGTGTCCGGAGTGCGACCCAACATGTCTTTTGCTTCTTTTCCCACGGCCAAAACTTTTTTATCGGTATAAGAAACCGCAACAACCGATGGTTCATGAATGATAATTCCTCGTTTCGGAACATACACAAGAACCGTTGTTGTTCCAAGATCAATCCCAATTTTTTTTGCAAACATATTACAACCCAATCTGAAATTCTTTATCTTGATCTAAAATCGTTGTTGCACGATAGTGCGTATCTCCCCACTCTTTTGCTTCCTCTGAGGGGCTTGCGCGTAGCACATTCTTACCAAAATCAAGGTCGAGCGTCAACGCATGATTTTGCGCGCCAGCTTGTTTTCGTACACTCAATGTGTATGCACGACTTGCAATCGCTGCACGAACCGAGTCTGCAAGTTTGTATTCAAACGTAAGTGTTCCGGTTGCTCCAGGTTCAATCGCAATGAAGGCGCCAAATACGGTCATACCGAGTTCCGAAGAAACATCTGGTGCACCAGAATCTCCATTCGGATTTTGTGTTTTGTCATTTTTCAATGATCCTGTCACACGAACAAGCTCCGAACCAAGCGGAACATACAGTCTTGTGTATGTTCGGTAACGCGATGTCTTCCAATCAAATGTTCCCGTGTGATGATATGTAATAGAGGTTCGACCAATGCGATTTCCATTTGCATCTTTCACAATTTCGTATCGAATCGTGCGATCAACCGCTGGGTCTGTTTTCAAACTCGCAAGATTTGCGTCCACAACAAGCTGAACATCTGACGCAAGTGGAGGTGCGACAATATTTCCGGACCATCCGGCGCGCACCAAAACTTTTTCCACGTCTGTGTTTGTGTGATAGACAAAAAATTGTTTTGTGCGGAACGCATCTTCCATGAGCATAAGCACGCTCGCCCACTCAGAAAGCGGCATGTCCGTCATTTTTTCTACAACGGCGTCCACAAGCTGCCCGATAACTTCTTTGCGTTGTGCTTCTGGGATTCCTTGACCAACATATCCATATTCAACCTGATACTCGAGTTTGTCCGTAATGTTCTCCGACGTAAATGTTTGTCCTGAAACCGTAATGGGTCCAACAAGATGCAAAATGCGTGCGGCAAATGTTGGCGTAAACGCAATCACACCATCAATCGAATCTGTATACGGAATCGTTGATCGAAGTGCAGGAGGAAGCATAGACGACTCCTCTTTGTATTTTGCAATCATTTTTTGTGCACTGCTTGAAAAATCTGGTGACCAGTTTGCGTCGCGGAAATACCAGTATGGTGTTGCGTTGTATTTTTGAAGCGCAAAGGGCGCCCGTTCTTTTGCCTCAAGCGATGTACCTGGTTGCGCCTCCGCCAAACGATCAAGCGCGTAAACATCTGAGGTTTTGATTGAGTCAATGGATCCGTTTGTTACGGTCGCAATGCCAAAATTTCCAACGAATCCGCCGGCTGGGCGTAATTCTGTGTTATTCAAAAAAAGCATGAGATGGTGTGCAGTCTTTCCGAGTCCTGCGAATGCAGGAACCAAATCGGTAAACAAACTCACGCGTGCAATTGTGCTTTGTGTTTGTGCAAGATCTTCTTTTGCCGAGGTGATGACAGAAGCAAATGAGCCGATAGACGTTTTTTGAGACAAAAGATCAAGCTCGTCTTGCACAAGTGAAAGACGGCTGGAAAGAAGAGAAAATTGATTGGAAGATGCTTCTAACCTTGATAAGACAAGTTGTTTTGTTTGTGGAGATAAGTCAGAAAAAGAAACACGTGGTTGTGTTCCACTTTGAACGTCTTGAAAATATTGTTCATTTAATCCAGACAATCGCAAAACACTTTGCCCAATCTCAGAAACAGATTGAAGTGATGTGACAACGTCTAACCCCGCTGTCAAAAGTGCATCTGATTCAGATAAAGATGAACCGACAAACGGTAAAAATACAGCCGTCTTTAAAAAAGGAGAAAATCGTTTTGCTTGTTTGAATGCACGCTCTGCTTCCACAAGCGATTGATCGGCGGTTTCAAAATGCAATGCCGTTCCTTCTGATTTTGCGCGCGTGAGTGCGGACATCGCATCTGTTGTGTGTGCGTAGACTTGTAAAGATGCAAACACAAGAATCACCCCGTAAATCAAAACAACAGCACACACCCAAACAAAAATCTTCCGCAGAGAAATTTTACGGCGGATGGCGTGCGTTCGACGAGAAGACTGTTCAAGAAACGAGCGTGTGTGAGGCATAAAGATCGTTTGAGGTACAGATTACAGATAAGAAATACGGATATACAAATGTAGACAAACAAGAGGATGGGAATCTGTATATCTGTATGCCACCATTTGTAATCTGTACCTCAAGTATTTTTACCCTCTCGGATGCTTCTCGCCTCTATATTTACGATAGTAGTATATCGCACTTTTCATTTGTTTGCGCGTGAGTGGATTCAACATTTGACCAAAGAATCCCCCCTCTGCCGTCTCACGGCGATGATAATGCACAAAATTCGCTTTTGGATGATACACAACACGCCATCCCGCTCTCCAAAAACGTCGGCACCAGTCTTGATCTTCAAAATAAATAAAATAGTTGGGATCAAATCCACCAACCGCCTCATACGCTTCACGACGCACAAACATCGCGGCACCGAGCACATAATCCACATCTTGTGTTTCTGTATGATTCCAATCTTTCATGAGATACTGATCCACGGCTTTTTTTGCAAATGGAAGCTTGGCAAGCAATGGAATACGACGATACAAAATAATTTCCGGCCCCATGAATCGATAACAACTGCTCTGCAAACTTCCGTCCGGATTTGAAAGACGAGGTGCGACCATTCCAACATCTTGATGGGCATCCATGTACTTCATAAGCTCATCGAGCGCATGATCTGTAATCGCAATATCTGGATTAAACACAAAAAAATAACGACCGTTTGCGTTTGCAATCGCTAAATTCATTCCATTTCCAAATCCAACATTCTGGTCAGACACAAGCAACTTTACTTCCGGAAATTCTCCACGGACGAGTTCATCCACACGCATGTTTGGATTATTGTCGACAACAATCACCTCAAAAGAAGCCGCGGATTGCATGGCAAAAATTCCTTTCAAGGTTTGGCGTAACAACTTTGGTGTGTTGTAGTGGACAATCAAAATGGAAACATCTTTTTTCATAAGGGGGGGGGTGGGATAGTAGAAAGTAGAGAGTAGAAAGGAAGAGACAAAGGAAACAAGTAAAAAAACTTCCTATCACCCTTTCTACTTTATGCTTTCTACTCTCTACTTCTTTATTCCGCGAACTTCTTTCGAATTGCTCTTCCGGAAACAACGTTTGTCTGCATGATGTTGCGTCGTTTTTTCCAAATGCGTGGAATAAGTTTGAGTGCGTCAAAAATTGCTTTCGCATTTTTCCATTCGAGCGTCACGATGTATCCCAATCGTGCAACTTCCGCAACAAACAATCTCGGAAAAAGTATGAGACCAGAAACAGCATCCAAATCTTTCATCAAGAGCAACCAATGATTCCGTGTGGAAAAATAACTGCGATGTAAGGATTTCTTTTTGCGATTTTTTATACGCGCCCAAATGCCCATGTGTTCTTGGCCATACATTCCGCGGTAATGATACGCAACCGCACGAGGCGCATACCACGCTTGCCATCCGGCATACTGCATCCGAAACGCCATATCAACGTCTTCTTTGTACGCAAAAAAATCGTGATCAAAAAATTCATCCTGATAACGAATCGATTGCAACGCGCGAGCACGATACAAAACAAGCGCACCGGACAAACCAAAGACCTCTTCCGCCTGATCATATTGCCCTTCATCAAGATCCCCCGCTCCACGATCCGTAAACGTAAAATTTTTATGAAATCGAAGTCCCGTTGAATCGATCCGATCAGAGTGAACGGTTTCTCGTAAGACTTCATCTGCAATTCCCTCACCGTACGCACGCAATAATTTTCCGCCAAACGCTCCGAATGCATCTTTCCCGCGCGTTGCTTTTAAGAGTTCTTCCAAATACGTTGGAGTAAAAATAATGTCCGGATTGGTAATCAAAATAAATCGATCATCCAATTCTGTTTCTACCCAATGTTCAAGGGCGTAACGGATTCCTTGGTTATGTGCCCCGGAAAAACCTAAATTGCGTGCATTGCGAATAAAACGCACGCTCGGATATTTCTCTTGCAAAAACGATTCGATTCCATCGCTCGATCCATTATCCACAATCAATACCTGAAAATCTTGCATGGTTTGCTTTTCAATGGACGCAAGAAGGTCCGGTATGAATTGCATCGAATTCCACGAAACAATATGAATAGAAATTTTTGGGTACATAGTTATTTTCGTTGCTTTTTCGTGACATCAAATCCCAAATATTTTCCGAGCATGAGTCGTGTTTGTGCATCAATCGCTGGCATGGATCCAAAGACAATAAATGTCACCGGCAAAAGTGCCCACTGAAGAAGCATGGTGATCCATGCGTGCGGACGCACGGTTCCGGGTCTGCGAGGCAGAAGCGTAAGAGACATGCTCGCGGAAAGCAAAATTCCGATCATGGCCAAACGCATAAGCTGTTCAAGCGTAAATGGCGCCGCTTGGATAATGGCGTTTGTCTGCCCTTTTGCAACCCAAAGTGGAAGCCAACCGAGCAAAAACATAATGACCGGTGCGGTTGCCCACGTAAACATCCCTTCCAAATGATTAAAAATGTATTGGAATTTTTTTACGCGCGGAATAGATACGTCACGACGAAATCCGTCAATCAAGTACGGCAAATGTTCCACTCCCCAAGCCCATCGTCGCATTTGTTTATACAACGCAACGAGTGACTCCATGTACGTTTTTCCCGTTACGGCGTCCATTGAGACCGGTAAAAACATGGGAGTCACGCGATACTCGCCGTGATAATGCAAAAACGCTTGCATAAAAATACGCGAATCCTCGCTCACAATATCTTTTTGCCAAAATCTGACATCACGCAACATCTTCCAGGACATGGAATGTGAAGAAAATGTCCAAAGTCGTTCTGAACGCGCAAGCTCTCCAAACAACCAGAACGTTGTTCCAAATGCCCCAATACGAACAGGAGCAGATGCGGTCCAAATGTTGTTTGAAAAAAGAGCGATTGGCTGATACGAACTTTGTGTTGGATCCTTTACCGTGCAAAACAAATACGTTAGATAAGAAAAATAGTGTTCGTGCGCAATCGTATCAACATCAAACGCAGAAACAATAATGTCTTCATCGTTTAATTCTGGGAATTCCGCTTGCAAAACTTCTTCCACACGATGCCCCATCCAATTCAAATTAGATCCTTTTCCAGACATCTCATTTGGCAATCCTTTTGGATGAATAGTGATAATGAGCTTTTTGAAGATGCCACCGAATTTTTCTTGTGCCTGCTTCGCGACACTCTCGAAGTGTGCACGATCCCCCTCTTCCCCACCCAACACAATCATCATTCGATCTACGGGAAACGAATTGTGCTGCAATGACGTAAGTGTTGTTTCGATAATCTCGTATCCTTCTTTATACGTTGGAAGAAAAACCAAATGAATTTTCTTCTCTGCCCCAGGAATGCCGATCAGTTTTTGTTTCCAATCTATTTTGATTGTTTTGCGATAGGTCATCCACGCAATCACCACAAATAAATTGAAATAAATCACTCGATACAACCAGAGCAAATCAAACACGATAATGAAAATGATTACCCAGAGCGGAGCCAAAAATGAAAGCGTAAGCGCCAAAACAAATGTTCCCCAGACCACAAGGCCGGGGAGCATCTCCCAAAAACGCAATTGTCCGTAATGATAGCGTTCCATGAAAGTAGAGAGTAGAACGTAGAGAGTAGAAAGGGTTGAAAACAAAAAGGAATTTCAATCCCTTTCTGCTTTATGCTTTCTCCTTTCTACTTCTCTGATGATATTTCTTTTTTTAATCGGCTCAAAAATTGTGACGCATGTTCTTTTCCTCCGAGTCCAAACGCGAGTCCTCCCGCAAGAGCAAGCATGAAAACAAGCCCTGTGAACAATGTTCGAATCAGATCAGGGGCAATTTGTAACTGCACAAGGGCTGCCATGAAACTGAAAATAAGAATGGACCACTTTGCAAGCGTCGAAAGAAACTGTGCGGACGCAAGCTGTGCCGCCTCGACAGAAGATCGAACAATGTTCTGAACAAAATTTCCGAGCAAAATTCCGGCGAGCAAAATAATGACGGCAATAATAACGTTTGGAATAAACAGAACTACTTGCTTAAGATAATCCGTTACCTCATTCCATCCCAAAATATCCGTTGCGGCAATAAGCGCAACAATAATGAAAAACCATTTTACAATCCAGCCCAAAAGCGAACCAATGTGCAATCGGATTCCTATGCGCTCAAATTGTTTTCTAATATCCAATTTTTCTGCAAATTCATCGATCCGCAAAAGAGCGATCATATTGACCACCACATGACGAAGCACAATGGCGATCAAAATTCCAATCAAAAAGACAATGACGGCTCCAATCACGTTTGGTAAAAACGCCACGATCGTATTCCAAAGTTCAAGCAAAGGTCCTTGTAAAAGATTCGTGTCAAATGACATAGAATGTATTCGTAAAAACTCCCCAGACAGGCGTTTCACGAACAGATGAAGAATAAGCGATTAATTGCATTTTACGTGATATTTGGTGGCCTGTCATACGCGGGCACCACAAATGTCTGCTCTTTGGATTGTAGCACTGTTTCCATGAGTTCACGCATTGGGCGACGATCTGGATTTTCTATGGAGACCATTCCGATTTGTTGCGTAAACGCAATCGTATTTGCGATCACAACGCTCACACGACTCGCCGTAAACGACCCTGGCCCATTCACGACAAATACGCGTTTGATGTCTGACACAGACAAAGATTGTTCAAGCAGAAACGTATGAAGCGATGCGAGATAATTTTCTGGAGGAACATCAAACGTTTTTTCACAAAACAACGTCTGATCTTTCACAAGACCAAACGTAATACATTGAATATCTTGTGCGCTCAAAAACAGATCCATATTTTTTTCTTTGACCTCTCCAGCCCCTGCCTGCCGGCAGGCAGGTCTCAAGCCTCTCTTGCCTCTCCAGCCTCTCTTGCCTTTCCAGCCTCTCTCGCCTTTCCATCTAAATCCGATCAATCATCACAACTTTGTCCGCATTTAAAATGCCGGACAAAAATCGATCAGAAACTTGTCTGCGATCACGAAATTCGTCTTTTGGCATGAGTGTGTAATTAATCTCATACGGAATTTCTGCCTCGAATTTTTTAATCACTTCTTCTAAGAGTTCTTGTTTAATATCTCCCACAATCAGCAGGTCTGTTGAAAGATCTTTTGCATCAACAAACCTTCCGGTAAACGCAAAATAAACGATCGTTCCTTTTTGATCGATTTCATTCACCAAATTTTGTTTCAATAAAATTTGAACTTTTTGAAACAACGAACGCAAATCTTCGTACAGAATAAAATCTGTATTAACAGTATAAAATTTTTTCTTTTCTGCGAGTGTTCCGGGCAAACGTGCGTGCTCCGACGGTTTCTCTAATATAAGTCCCATGTCAATTAAATTTTTCAGTTCACGACGAACAGAATTCAACTGTGCTCCAATGCGACGCGTTAGTTCTCGGACAAAAAACAATTCTTTTGGTTGTTGCAAAAACAAGCTCATTAGGCGAGCTCGTGTTTTTGAACCAAACATGTGTTCGAGATTGAAGGGATCCTTATTCATAATGGTTGCAGCCTCCTTCTTTACAGGTATAATGTACACAAACGACTGATCTTGAGCAACCTCCCTATGGTCCCTTTTCTGAAAGCCGCACAATATGAGCCCAAATCTCCAAATGAGCACGTGGAAGGTGTTTCGGTTATCCTCCCCCTTGAAGGCAGAAGCGGATATGTTTTTGTTCTTGCCTATTTAGGAAAAAAGAACCCGGACAATGAAATTCTTCTTCAACTTTTAAGTGATCACACACACAGACTCGCAGGATCTTTTGGAAAAGATGCAAATGCGCAACATCGTTTTGAACAATTTTTGGGCGCACTCAATGAAACCATTTCCCAAACCGTTCGCGAAGGACGATTTTCTGTTCCGATTCAAAACTTCCACGCCATTGTTGGAATAATTTGTGAAGACCGCATGTTCCTTTCTGGAACAGGAGAACTTTCTGCACTTTTCTTACATCGCAAACCATCGCAACGCTATCAGGTATTCAATTTGTTTCGTGGTATTCAAACAGAACAATCTCTTCCAACATGGGAAAAACCGTTCGCCGTTGTTTTGGATGGCGACCTTGAAGATGGTGATGTCTTTTGTGTTTCGCAAAAGGATCTGCAACGATTTATTTCCACAGATGATTTAAACTCCATCCTAACCGCACTTCCCCCAAAAAGCGCCACAGAAAAAATCCGACAATACTTTGGCGCAAACGACGGTCTTTTGCTTCTTATTATCAAAGCAGAATCTGCTATTTCAATGGTTCCGGAATCGTACGCCAAACCCCTGTCAGATGTTTCCATTGATTCATTCGTTCGCGGACAAGATGAAACGTCTCGTCTCCTCGATGATCAAAAACCGGATCTCGTTGGTTTTTTCAAAATGCATACACTGTTCTTTTTCAAAAAACTCACAGAACGATCGCGCATTCTCACAGATTTGCAGCGCGGAGAACCTCGACGCAAAATACTCTTTAAACTACTCTTGTCCGTAGGTCACAATCTTTGGAAGACAATACGGCACACGTTCAAAGGAATTTCTTTTGCCACAACAACCCTCATACACAAAGAACGCCGAACATCGTTTCTTCAATCTATTCCAACCATTCCCGCGCGCATAAAACAGATCTGGCTCGTTCAAATACAACGATTCAAATCGCTTCCCAATCGCACAAAACGATTCGTTCTCTTGTTTGTCGGACTATTGCTCATCCTTGTGATCGGACTCACCTTGCTTTCACGCATGCGTTCCGCCTCTGAAACACAAAAACAATTTGAACAAAAGATCTCCACCATCCAGGATGTAATCGATCGCGCTGGTGGCGCCATGATTTACCGAGATGAAAACCAAGCACGCACGCTTTACCAACAAGCAACATCACTCATTCAACAAATCCCCATCACCAAACCTACGGATCAAGATGCCGTCAATAAACTGACAAAAAACATTGAAACAGCCATGAATGAGCTCAGACACGTGGTCACGATTCCGAACCCTGCTTTGCTTGCAAAATTAGACACAGGCTCCGCAGAACAAAAAGGCGTTCGCATGGTTCGATCCGGCGCATTGTTTTATGCGATCGATGCGTCACAAATCATCTGGCAAATTGATCCTGCCACCAAACAAACAAAAACCCTTTCTCCAAACCCAATCTCCACAGAACCGATTGTCGATGTTTCAGAAGAAGACGGACATATTTTTGCTCTGAGCCGTGGCAATCAAATCTATGATATCAACGTAAAAACAGCGGAAGTCTCCACTGTCTCCATCACACATTCATCAAACGACGCCATCGTTTCTTTGCTTGCCTATGCCAGCCGTTTGTATGTATTACGTCAATCAGCAAACAACACCGATGCGGAAATCATCAAATTTACGAAATCAAGCACAGGGTACGGATCAGGAACTTCATGGATTTCATCCAAAACAAAAGCACTTCAAAATCCACGTGCTCTGACGATCGACGGTTCCCTCTATGTTCTCTACGGCACTGAAAACGTTTCTCGTTTTCAAAACGGTGCAGAAGTTGGATGGCAGCTCGGCATTGTAGAACCTGTCCTTACAGAACCAACACGCATTTGGACCGATGCAAACAGTGCGTTTCTCTACATCCTTGAGCCTATTTCAAAACGACTCATTGTCTACAACAAAGCAACAGGAGCATTCGTCACACAATACACATCAGAAACATTCACAGCCCTCGCAGACGTTCTTGTTGACGAAAAAACACAAACCATTTATCTTTTGTCCGGAGCGGATATTTATACGATTTCAGCAGGACATTTGAAACATTAACTTTTTATGAACAAAAAACGCCTCTCACTTATCGGATCGATTATTCTCGTTGGTATTCTTTTTGGACTTGGCGGTTTTTTTCTTCTGCAAAGAACCTATTCCCCAACCGTTCAAGAAGTAAAAGATGAATTCACCGGAACATGGCGAGCTGATTCTGTCACAAAAGATGGTTACGCTTGGTTTGTGGAGTATTCATTCAAAAACGGTGCGTATGACATGAAAACAGAATCTACCTTTAAAGACAACGGAACGTATCAAATCATCAAACGTTTTGAAGACAATGTTTCTGTGCAAATGCAAAAAACATCCATCCCCTACAACAAAATGTATGACATCTACATCTCCATCCTTGATGAAAACACCATCATGATCGATGGCATGAAGCTTTACCGGAAATAAAAAAAATCCCTGATGAACCCCATCAGGGATTTTTGTGAACAAAAAAACACGAGGTCGGTGAGGACTTCGTGTAAGGTGGTGTGTCGTCGGCAGTTCGTCTATCAAGACAGGCTTTCTTTCACACCAAAAGGTGGCGGACATGGTGCCAAGCATCGATGTCGATAAAAGCATCAACGTCCGCCAAGGGGAGAGCACATAGTTTTGGCCGCACAAGATTCCGTGCAAGCCGCCCGCCGCACTCTCGATTCGTTAAAGAACTTACGCGGCCTTCTGAAACCTCTCGGACGAAATCGCGGGCGAGCCCTCGAGTTTCATCCAATCGTTCGCAAGCTTGCGCACAAACTGGGTAGCGGTACGCCAGCAGGCCATATTGTGAATATGCCCATCGGTGTAGCGTTTCTTTCCTTCAACCTCAATCATCTCGGGGTGAGCAATGCGTAGCCGTGCCTTATTTTCCTTGAGCTTGCGGCCCCAGAACGAGTCGGGGCGCTTCACCCATTGCTCGGCGAGCAGATACAACGCTTGTCGTGCGGCAGGACTCCAGTTGGATGTCTGACCCGTACGCCGACGCGGAAACTTTCCATCCTGCATGACATGCACACCGCAGAACGCAACGAGTTTGGACTCGCTCCTCTCTTGTGCCTTCTGGCGAAGTTGATGGCGCTTTTTGTGCAACTGAACGGCGCGCTTTGCATCTTCCGAACCTGTTTGCGAGGCAAGCTTCTGCAACTTCCAGTACTTCTGCCCACCCGCATCCCGAAACGGACAATCCGCAAGACTGATACGCGCAAGGTCGTTTGCATATTTGCGTTCAATCTCTGCACATTCTTGCTTCAACGTTTGCATCTCTGCTTCATCCGGCTTCACAATAAAGCGACGAATATCTACGATTGACGCAATGAGTCGTGCAACCGTTCGCGGTCCGCACCCTTTATACTCTTCACGTTTGAAAAGCGGCCACACAGTTACCTGCTCAAGCGCAATCACCAATTCCTTTTCGATTTGCTTCTCTTGCAAGAGCAGACCTCGGAAAATAAGATCGCTTGCTTTGCGTGCAAGGTAGGCATCCTTGATCGAACCTTCGGGATACAATCCGTCAGGCTGACGAAATCGCTCGCCAATCAACTTTTGCTTCAACTGCACTTCGCATGCAGTACGGTACTTCATCGCGTCCCGCAACCGGAACCAGAGTTCCCTCACGGTAATGTACCGACGATCGCGCACTTCACACTTGTAAGTCAGTTCCGGTGAATCACGACCAATCTCTGCGAGCGTGAGCGCATCTTCCGATTTGTCTCGTGCACCACGCGTATCATGCAAAGTCTTGCCGGTGCAACGTTGAACGATCGCGCCGACATCTTCTGCCTTGCGCGAAAGCGCAAACGCAAAGTTGTCGCCACTGCCACCAAGAATCGACGTAACGATATCCCCTTTCGATAGTCCGTCCCAAGAAACCGCAATTTGCGTCTTCTGCTTGTCAGCCTTTCCGACAACACGAACCTGCCAAGCCGGCAGCTCACTCACACGTTCATCAACTTCAGCCGTCCGCCACTTGGTCACAAAGCGACCATGCGCAAATGCGAGCTCATCGTCTTCGGTTTCAAGCTCGTACTTGATCGACTTTCCTGAGTTCTGCAAAATCGCAACAATCGTCGGACGAGCATCCCCATCCTTCGTCTTCTTTGTTCGGTGTTGAATACCGATGTAACGATCCATTTTTTCTCCTTGCGGTTGGCCCAAAGGGCATTGGTGGCAGACAGGCTTCTTCTCGCTCTTTTGAGCAGTACTTGCGTTATCCGCCAAATTGAAGGGTTTAGAGGTGCGTTCTTATAAAAAATAAAGACGCGTGGTCAAACCCTCAGATCCGAATTTCGAGACCATCTCGAACTCCGGAGAAAAGGCCGATCTGTTGATCGACAAGGTGGCAAACAAGAAATTGGTCGTTCTTGCGAACAGAACCTGTATCGTTTGCCAAGGTTGGATGAATGCACAAGAAGTGACGTGTTACAAACACATCGAGCTACTCGCACTCACAGGGTGATGGTCAAAGTACGGAACATTCAAAAGAATAACCTTTTTTTCGACCATCAAGGGGTGGCGAATAAGACCTCGTTCGCTAAAAAGCAAGTTTTCGATCATTCGCCAAGTGGTGGTGAAAATGCACGGTCTCGCTTACGCAAGCAATACTCTTGTCTTTCACCAATGTGGAGGGTTTAAATGACGATACACAAGAAATCGTGCATGACGGTTAACAAACCCTCAAAAGGAGAATGCATGCACCTCGACGCGATACAATCGCACGAACCATGTCGCACTCTCAAATCCGAAATTCGACACGAGGTCGACTTCCGGAAAAAGAGGGCAACAGGATTCAAGATGAATCAAACCCTGTTGCCGAGGTTGGGTGAGTGCAGAGCCCCTTTTGTTTTTAAACATGTGTCAGATCGCACTCACAAAGGTGGCAAAAACGTGTCGAATCGAACCAAATTGGTTCAGTGGTTCCGTCATTTGCCAAAAGATGATGGTTATAGCGATTTACGCTCAATGCGCATAGGGGGCCTCAACCATCAAGGGGTGGCGGATAGGTACATCATCTACAATCTGTAAGAGAGATAGCCATCCGCCAAGGGGTGGTAAATAGCCGCAGCATCGTCCGAAGACAAAGGCAAATGCATTCACCAAAAGGAGGGTTTATGTCGAGTTTCGCTTTTCAGCATCAATCTGGTCAAACCCTCAGATCCGAACTTCGAGAACTTCTCGACTTCCGGAGAAAAGGCGGCAATCGATTTCGATGATGAGTCGATGAGATTGCCGAAGGGGTGATGTTTATGCGCGCAATCGCTCAGATAAGCAGTGCAATTCACAAACATCAAGGGTGGCGGATACCCGTGGAATCGCTCAAAAACAGCAATCGGCAATTCATCCGCCAAATGGAAGAGTTCAGGTTTCCAGTCGTAAGTCTCCTCACAGCCGGCCTCTCGAACCCTCAGGGTGAGGTTGCAATCTTCCAGACGCGATTGTTCACACGGAGTTCTTCGCACCCTCAAGCAAATCGACAATTATTTGCCTGAAAACACGACCCAGTTTTTTACCTGTTTTTTGCGCTTTTGTCAATGGTTGTCATCAAAACAAAAAAGAATCGCTCGAAAGCGATTCTTTTTTTGTCATTACTTAACGACAGCTGTTCCACCTGCTTCAACCAATTTCTTTTTGATTTCTTCTGCTTGGTCTTTTGAAACACCTTCTTTAACAACCTTAGGTGCTCCGTCAACGAGGTCTTTTGCTTCTTTAAGTCCAAGACCTGTAATTTCACGAACAACTTTGATCACGCCGATCTTGTTGTCTCCACAAGCCGTGAGTTCAACATCGAAAGATGTTTTCTCTTCTGCGGCTGGTGCTGCTGCACCTGCTCCTGCTGCCATCATCATTGCTGGAGCAGCTGCGCTTACGCCGAATTTCTTTTCCAAAAGCTTAACGAGTTCAGCGAGGTCCAAAACAGACATTGTTTCAATAGACTCAACGAGTGTCTTGAACTTAGCTGGAACTTCTACATTTTCCATTTCCATAGAGTTGGTAAAGTTCCAAAATCGGCGATCTGCTCGTGCTTCGGCAAAAAATGTTTCGTCGTATGTGAATACGACTCAACATCTTTTTGCCTCCAGCACTTCGCATCTCATCCAATTTTGAAACTTTATGTGCTTAGAATAATTAATTTATGCCTTCTTCTCGGAGATCGCGTTCAATGTGACAACAAGGCCACGAACGTTTCCTGCGAGTGCGTTGACGAATCCGGAAACTGGAGCGTTGAGGGTTCCAACCAATTTTGCAAGAAGTTCTTGCTTACTTGGGAGAGTTGAGAGTTGAATCACAGCTCTGGAATCCACGAATGATCCTTCCAAAATTCCTCCAACCATTTTGAATCCTTCGCGACCCTTTGAAAAGTCTGCGATGATTTTTGCGGGAGCGACTTCATCTGTGTAACTGATGGCTGTGAGAAGACTTCCGTCTACCATGTCTTTTGACAAGGTGATTCCTTTGTCTTCCAAGGCGCGTACGAGAAGGGTTTTCTTGGTAACCAAGAAGTCCACATTCTCTGCTTTTCCTTTTGCACGAAGCGCATCTGCATCTTTCATGGTGAAGCCGGAGACGGAGGTGAACACAACGGATTTCATTCTTCCGAACTTGTCCGCGAGTTCATCTTTAATCTCTGCCTTCTGTTTTCTGGTTTTTGGCATAGTAAAGAAATGCTAGAGAGGCGGGAGAGGCTTGAGAGGCGGGAGAGGCTTTTTGAAACCGTTTTTTCGGCATCTCTAGCTTCTCAAGCATCTCTAACCTCTCCGGCCTTTTTTCAATTCGACCTTTAATAAAAAATCCGGGCTTTTCGCCAGGACTACATGAAACATGTCGAAACACGACACTTGTTTCACCTCGGCAGGACTTATACCTTACGGCACCTGCTGTCTTGGGCGATTGGATTTGAGGAAAGGATAAGGGAAAAGAGAAAATAAGTCAAATAAAACGAAAAGTCTGTATTTAAGTAATCTAAGGCTTCAGCCTTGGTTCAACAAAAAACCACCCGAAGCCGTGGCGAAGGGTGGCAGGTTCAAGGCGAAACCTTGAAGAAGATGATTGTTGCGTCGTGCTTGGGGCCTTTTGTCTTTTCTGTGATCTTTTCTTCTGCGAGTTGGGTCACGACCCTCAAATCCACAGATGCATCGAATTCCTGTTGAAGCAGACGCCGGAACACACGGCGAACAATCTTTGTTCCTCCGTCTGAACAAAGCGCAAAGAGATTCGGTGTGTCACGAACGAGTTCGATCGAGCGAATTTCCGGCACATGCGTAAGCGCGGGGCGAAAACGCGAATGACCAAATCCACGTGTATAAGAGAGCGATTCTTCAGAACAGCCGATTGGCCCATCGACAAAATGGAGTCGTTGCTCAGGGATTGCGAACAATGGAACATCTGCTCCGTGTCGAATGATTCGGAATTTACCAAATTGACCACACGCTTCCAAACGAAGCCTTTCATCAACACATTCGGGCGTATGATCTTTTGTCATCCACTCAACTCCCTCAACACATTCGGGAGTATAGCGGAACAATCGACAATCTCCAACGTACGCAACACGCAACAGAAACGATGCATCTACCACAAGACACGCCGCAGCCGCACCAACCGACTGATTGGGAAACCGATCTTCTACTTTGTGCTGAACTTCATCAAACCATTTTGGAATGACATCAGAATCCACACATTGTTTCATGCGGTCAACAAGCTGCAACGCAACGAACTGAGCGAAATCGGCGACTTCTGTTGCTTGTGTATGAAACCCGTGTCCATCCACAACGGAAGCAGCAAATGTTTGATCAAGCGCCTGTGCAACCGCATAGGCGTCCTCCGAGATCGGGTGTCGCCGCTTGGCAACCGCCACAACCGCGTGTTCGATGGTCATGCCTCTACCTCCACACAAGAAGTTTCTCTTTTTTGTTCATCTCTCAAAAACGAGAGGCGAAAAATATAACAAAAACGATCTCGACTGTAAAGGGTCTGGAATAAAAAACCGACCTCTTACGAAGTCGGTGAGTCGCGCAGGACGCGAAAGAATACAATCGTGATGTCATCGTCCGGTCGCAGAGGCATTTCGTCCTGAGCGAACCGATAAACTGTTTCCATGAACACGGCATCCAATGGCACACGCTCGTTCTTCAGGCGACGAAAGACACAGCGAACCGTATCCTCACCACCATCCGAACAAACCGCGTACAGTTCATCGTTCGATGCATAGTCAAACGATTTTACTTCGGGTTCGTGTGTGACGATCGGACGAAAATCCGGATCGCCGAAGCTGCGTGTGAACGCAGCTGTTGTTTTAGTCTTTTTACAGTACAACCGAGAAACGCAGAAATTTCCGCGTTCATGAATGTGCACATCAAATTTTCCATCTTTATAATGCGAACGGAGACGAGGAATTTCGGAAGGATGATCCGGTGTATGATCCTGCGTCAGACGATCCACACAATAATCCTGATCCGGCAAGAACTTGAGTACGACGCAATCCCCCACCTGGGCGATTGTGATACCGTTCTCCGCGGCAACCACACAGGTGGCCACAGCCCCAACCGGAATTTTCTTGAACGTAGCCACCACGCGAGTCTGTACCTCGTCACACATGGCGGGAAAGGCCTGTGGATCTGGATTCTGCATGAACAGGCAACCAAAGTCTGTCACAACGTTCAGTGCCAGGTTCTGTGTTGCCACTGTCTGAATGTCTGGCCCGTGTCCATCCGCAATAACGGCGAAAAAGGGCTGACCTTCGATCTGTGCCACCAGCTGACAATCTTCTGACTTACGATGACGCGCAGCCGTGCGCTTCACCACTTTGTGTTCTACACGCATGATTTCCTCCGCGAAATCGTTGAAGCTTTTGTTCGAAACCCGTTTCCGAACTGCCTAAACTAACAAAAAACCGAGGATTTGTCAATCCTCGATTCGTGTTCCTTCAAATGTTTTTCCGGACAATAATCGATCTAAATTTTTGATGTTTGTTCCGTTGACGATTGCGACATGCATCTTTTGCTGCTCCGCAAGTTTACTTGCAATTGGATCAAACGGCACGTTCATTCCTGGATCCCAGACATCGCCCACCATTTTGCGGAATTCTTTCCATGAGATCTGTTCGATCTTATGCGCATCTTTGAATTTGTTTGGATCTTTTGTGTAGACGTAATCAATATTCGAAAGGTTCGCGATCGTGGTCGCTCCAACCTTTTTTGCGAGTCGTGTTGCCACATAATCTGTGGACCATC
>MGFD01000065.1:0-2424 GCA_001791715.1 Candidatus Uhrbacteria bacterium RIFOXYB2_FULL_45_11
AGACGCAAACGCAAGATCCATCACAGGTTTAGAGCTCTCGGGTAAAATAAATCCACGCTTCACTTTTGTGGTTCCTGCATCAAAAACAAATTGATATTCAAACTCTGCCCACCAATCTTTATTTGTATTCTGAAGTTCTGTGTAAAAATCATACGCATTCTCCTCTGAAGCAAAAACTTGAACATTTGTAACGGCAAGTGGAGACGCAGAACGTGCAACGGAATACGCGCGTAAATCTTCTTGATTTGATAAAACAGAGTCAATCACCGCACGACGTTCGCGCCCAGCACTCAACACAAATGCATCAACCATGCTCCACGAAACAAACAGCACAAGACAGACATCAAAAATGATCAGAGAAAGAATACTGAACTTTCTCAATCGATCACGATGCGTAACCCACCACAGTGTTCTTTGATACTGTTTTGAATCTTGCTTTTCTTCTTGTAAAAGAATGTCGTTGTTTGTGTCTGACATAGATAGCAAAATTATAGCATGAAGTCGCAGAGTCTTGGAGTCATGGAGTGAATGTGAGGGAAATTTTTTATTTTCTGAAAGATGGATGATGCTTGTACTATTGAAACAATCAATGCACTTCATGACTCCACGACTCCACGACTTGCCCCCTCTGTGTTATACTCCCCCCATCAACTCACCTGATTGACTTTGTTTTTATGGCTACAAAAGATGAAAAGTCTCAATCCGCCTCTGGCGGAAAACCAAAGGCGGCAGAATATGGCGCTGGGCAAATCCAAGTTTTGGAAGGACTCGAACCTGTTCGCAAACGTCCGGGAATGTATATTGGTTCCACGGGCCCAACAGGACTCCACCACTTGATCTGGGAAATCATGGACAACTCGTTTGATGAGTCCATGGCCGGATTTGGAACAGAAATCGATTTGCACTTGCTTCCGGGCAATATGATTTCGGTTTCCGACAAGGGGCGCGGAATTCCGGTTGACATGCATCCTCAATACAAAATCTCCACACTGGAACTTGTCATGACCAAACTTCACGCTGGAGGAAAATTCGGTGGAGGCGGTTACAAAGTTTCTGGTGGTTTGCACGGTGTTGGAGCATCCGTTGTAAACGCGCTTTCTGATTATCTTAAAGTAGAAGTAAAACGAGAAGGTCAGCTTTGGATGCAAGAATTCAAACGTGGTATTCCACAAGGAAAAGTGAAAGCTGTAGGAAAAGCTTCTGGAACCGGAACAAAAACAACATTCCAACCAGATAAAACCATTTTTGAAACCGTCGATTTTGATTTCGAAACGATTGTTGAACACTTGCGTCGCCAAGCGTATCTCACAAAAGGCATCAAACTCACCATCACAGACGAACGCGTTCCTGAAATCAAACATCGATATGGATTCTACTTTGAAGGTGGAGTCGCGTCCTATGTTCGTCATATCAATCGCGGAAAGGAAGCAAAAAATACGAACGTATTTTACGTTTCAAAACACAATCCAGAAGCAGACATGGACGTTGAAGTCGCTTTGCAATACACAGAGGAATATCATGAATCCGTTCATTGTTTTGCAAACAACATTACAAACCCAGAAGGTGGAACGCATTTGATTGGATTTAGAACCGTTCTCACACGAGAACTGAACACATACGCCCGAAACAAAAATTTCTTAAAAGAAAAAGATCAGAATCTGACAGGTGAAGACGTGCGCGAAGGTTTAACCGCCGTGATTTCCGTCAAAATCAAAGACCCACAATTTGAAGGACAAACAAAAGCAAAACTCGGAAATCCAGAAGCGCGCACAGCGGTTGAAGCCGTCTTTGGAGAATCGTTCCGTATTTTTCTTGAAGAACATCCACGAGACGCGGAAGGTATTATTGGAAAATGTCTTCTTGCGGCGCAGGCTCGCCGTGCAGCACGCGCAGCGCGTGAAACCGTTTTGCGCAAAGGTGCGTTTGACGGCTTGTCTCTCCCAGGAAAACTCGCTGACTGTTCAAGCAAAGATCCAAGCGTT
Organism: Candidatus Uhrbacteria bacterium RIFOXYB2_FULL_45_11; assembly: GCA_001791715.1. GTDB lineage: Bacteria > Patescibacteriota > Patescibacteriia > UBA9934 > GWF2-40-263 > XYB2-FULL-45-11. The sequence continues at coordinate 1,983 of MGFD01000065.1, forward strand.
TCAGAGCTCTATATTGTTGAGGGAGACTCTGCTGGAGGAAGCGCAAAACAAGGACGCGATCGTGAAACGCAAGCTATTCTTCCTTTGAAAGGAAAAATCTTGAACGTAGAGCGTTCACGTCTTGATAAAATGCTTTCAAACAATGAAATCAAATCGCTCATCATTGCTCTTGGAACAAACATTGGAGAAGGATTCGACATTAAAGAATTGCGTTATCACCGCATTGTGATCATGACAGATGCCGACGTAGACGGCGCACACATTCGCACACTCCTTCTCACATTATTTTACAGACACTTCCCTGACCTTATTCACGCAGGTCACATCTACATCGCTCAACCACCACTTTATCGCGTAAACATTGGAAAGAATTTCAAATACGCATTTTCTGATGAAGAAAAAGATAAACTTGTGAAAGAGTTGATTGATGAAGCTGGAAAAG
>MGFD01000065.1:2490-4336 GCA_001791715.1 Candidatus Uhrbacteria bacterium RIFOXYB2_FULL_45_11
CACTTGCTGTAGAAGTAGGTGCAGAAGAATCTGAAACAGAAGAAGTGGAAGTCGGTGGAGTTCGCGTGAACATCCAACGCTACAAGGGTTTGGGAGAAATGAACCCAGATCAGTTATGGGAAACCACCATGGATCCAAAGACACGCGTTATGAAACTCGTAACTGTGGAAGATGGAAAACGTGCCGATGAAGTCTTTGATATTTTGATGGGATCTGACGTTGCACCTCGCAAACGATTCATTCAGACACATGCAAAGACGGTGAAAAATTTGGATATTTAGGGGGAAGGCTGGAGAGGCGAGAGAGGCTTGAGATGCCGAAGATAAACACCCGAGAATTTCTCGGGTGTTTTGATTTAATGCGAAAAAGAAAAACGCTCCGAATATAAAATCCAGAGCGCAGAGGTTTAAAAAAATGAACGGAGTCGAGACACGAGTGTTGAGCATCATTCCCGGCGGAAGCTACCGGCACCGCAGTTCGGAGCGGCGCTGCCAGCATGCCTGACCAAGACAAGCCTGACCACACCACCACACACGTGCAAGTACGCGCAGCAACCATCCGCGCGACGCACAGAGCCTGGACAGTCGAGGACATGTTCGTTTTCTTTAATGATACTCGGGTCTTGCACCCAGACCATGATGGCGACCATCGCCGTCATGGCATAGAGCTTGTCCTTGCATTCATCGCGACAGACGTTCGGCTTGCAATTCCGATTCTTCCGACCGTCATGAGCGCGAACCCAAAACGGCGTGTTCGGAATTTCGTGACGTGTGTCAAAAGCGACTACGTCTTCATCCGAATAGCTGAACTCCTTGAACAGGATTCCGAAGAGTTCGCACGTCTTCACGAGACCCGCTCGAGGATCCACAAGACGCAAAAGCGGCAAATTGGGATCATCGGCGAGCAACGCCTCCGGAATTTCCGGAATCGTGGCGAGATATTCCTCGAAACTCTTTGCCCAAACAGGGTAACCAGGAACGTTTTCATTAAATTCTCCGAAGCCATCAAGTCCGGGCACGGAAGAATCAAATCCAATGATCACGTTTTGTCCCACACCCTTGTCCCAAAGGACTTTGGCTTGGATCAGACGAGGATTATTGGACTTGAGAGCACTTGCTCCATCCTTGTATCTGTCGACCAATGTCTGGATATCATCATGAAACCCAGGCAATCCGAGCTTCATGCGAGCACGTTCGATTTCTCGAAGCGCGCACAATTGATCAAAATCCATTTTACTCATCGAACCCTCCGGACAAAGTATGCCGAGCACGGACAGCGCGAGCCGGACGTGTGGTCACCCTTTGGACAGAATGAATGGAACCGCCATTCACGGCTTGCCCACCGAAGCACTGTGCGTAGGTGGGTGTTTTCTCAAGTTTTGAGCTTGTCTCAACCCCTCAGATAACGCCACAGCATCCCATGATTCCGTCAAAAAGTCAACAGTTTGACCCAATCCCAAAAACCCTGTATAGTCTTTTTATCAATGACCTGCCGGAGGTCATTTTAAAATACTAAAAAGGCTAAGGTTGAGATGCGCGAAATGTCCGGTGATCTTGTTTCACTCGACCTTTCCGACCTTTCCGACCTTTCCGACCTTTCCCTTATGTCCGATACACATGCACACCAGAAGAAAAACCCAGCAACATGGCTTGTTCAATATGTTCGCGAGTCTGTAGAAGAGGTCAGAAAAGTAACTTGGCCAAGCAAACAAGACACATTTAAATATTCTTTAATTGTGATCGGCCTCTGTGTTATTCTCGCCGCATTTTTTGTTGGTCTGGATTGGGTCCTTGCATTTGGTATTCAAAAACTCATCGCAATTAAGCAATAATAAAGTTCTTTAAGA
>MGFD01000065.1:4418-7857 GCA_001791715.1 Candidatus Uhrbacteria bacterium RIFOXYB2_FULL_45_11
CTCTCAAGCCTCTCTTGCCTCTCCAACCTTCCCCAATATGGCCAAACAAATAGCAAACCAGGGTCGTCGATGGTACGCCATTCACACATACTCTGGGTACGAGGAAAACGTGGCTCAAAACTTGAACCAACGTATTGAGACCATGGACATGACGGACAAAATCTTTCACGTCCTTGTTCCAAAAGAAATGAAAGTCAAAATCAAAAACGGAAAGCGCAAAACCACAGAAGAAAAAATCTTTCCGGGTTACGTGCTCGTTGAGATGATTGTGTCCGATGATTCTTGGTACGTTGTCCGAAACACGCCAAACGTAACCGGATTCATTGGAACCGGAACAACCCCTACCCCAATCCAACAAGAAGAAATCGACGCACTTCAGAAGCGTATGGGTGTTGCAGAACCAGAACTCAAGCTCGATATCGAAGTTGGTTCAACGGTTCAAATTACAGATGGTCCGTTTAAAGGACAAGAAGGAAAAGCTTCTGAAATTGATGCAGAACGTGGCAAAATCAAGGTTCTCGTTTCCCTCTTTGGTCGCGAAACCCCAGTCGAGCTCGATTTCTTGCAAGTTAAGAAAGTTTAGAAAAAAGTATAAAAGGAAAAGCATCCAAGAAATTCTTGGATGCTTTTGATTTTGAGATAAAAAAACGCCACATGTCTTCCAGACATGCGGCAAAGTGAAGGGTTGAGAAAAAGGAACAAAAGAAGTGTCGAGACACGAGTGTTAAGAGTTACTCCCGGCGGAAGCCACCGGAACCGCAGTCCGGATCGGCATGGACAGCACTCCTGAGCAGGAGGAGCTCGACCCCACCGTCCCACACGTTCAAGTACGCGCAGTCACCGCGACCCGCGCGACGCACGGAGCCTGGGCAGTCGAGGACATGCTCGTTTTCCTTGATGATACTCGGGTCTTGCACCCAGACCATAATGGCGACCATCGCCGTCATGGCATAGAGCTTGTCCTTGCATTCATCCCGACACACACACGGCTTACGATTGTGATTCTTGCGACCGTCATGAGCGCGAACCCAAAACGGTGTGTTCGGAATTTCGTGACGAGCGTCAAACGAAACCGCGTCCGTATCCGAGTAGCCGAGCTCCTCGAACTTGATGCCGAACAGCTTGCACGTCTTCACGATGCCGAGCCGAGGATCCACGAGACGCAAGAGCGGCAGGTTGGGATCATCCGCAAACAACGTCTCCGGGACTTCCGGAATCGTGGCGAGGTAGGCGTCGAAACTGAGTTCACCGCCAAGCCCCTTGTCGAACAAGACTTTGGCCTGAATGACGCGAACATCATTCGTGCTGAGCAGACGGTGACCGTCCGTCGGGCGCTTGATGAGCGCCGCGACATCATCGCCAATTCCGCCGCACACGCGATCCAATTCCACCAATTCGCCAATTTGACCCGTCTTCAATTTCTTTCTCATGATAACCTCCATCCTAAGTACGCAAGACCAAACAGCTTTCACCATAAGGTCTGTCACCTTTCGGACAGTTGCCTTCAACACGTCGCTCGCGAGCGACGTGTCTTGGGACTTGATGAAACCGTCATCCACGGCTTGCCCACCGAAGCATTGTGCGTAGGTGGGTGTTTTTAAGTATTTTGAGCCAATCCCAATCCACTTGATAACGCTCAATAATAGCATTTTTTGGCCAAAAAGTCAAGGAATATGCAGATTCCATTAGGAATTCCTTGCAAGTTAAGAAGGTTTAGGCTATTATTTCGCCACTTATTCATAGTTGGTCGCCAGCGTTTTATAAATCGCTGGAATCCAATAAACCACGTCGTTCGCGAACGACGTGGTAAACAAATCATTCTATGGCAAAAAAGTTGCTTACACAGGTTAAACTGCAAATCCAAGGAGGCGCAGCAACACCTGCACCACCAGTCGGTCCAGCGCTCGGTCAACACGGGTTGCCAATCGGAGAATTCGTCAAACAATTCAATGATGCAACACAAGACCGTCGCGGAGAAGTCGTTCCAGTTGTGATCAATGTTTATGATGATCGTTCGTTTACCTTCATCACAAAAATTGCTCCTGCTTCAGAACTCATCAAAAAGATTGCAGGCATAAAGTCTGGATCTGGAAAGCCACTCACAGACAAAGTTGCAACCATCACACGCGCTCAGTTGAAAGAAGTCGCCATGAAAAAAATGCCTGACTTGAATACAACAGACGTTGAGGCGGCGATGAAGATTATTGAAGGAACCTGCCGCCAAATGGGAGTCGACGTAAAATAAATAAAAAAGGAGCAAGCAGAAAGTAGAAAGTAGAAAGGGTTACGAAACGCGTTTTTCAAATCCTTTCTACTCTCTACTTTCTACTCTCTACTTATCCCGTGGGAGATCGTTCGATCGCTTGTACCACACAAAACATTATGCCAAAAAGCAAACGTTTCGGCGTGGCAAAGAGCCTCGTTGAAAAATCAAAGACCTATTCTATTGACGAAGCTGTTGCTCTTATTAAAAAGACCGCAACCGCAAAGTACGATGAGTCTGTAGAACTTCACGTAAAACTTGGTATCGACGCATCAAAATCTGATCAACAAATTCGCGGAACAATTTCTCTTCCACACGGAGTTGGAAAGTCCAAGAAAGTGATCGCCTTCGTTGAAGCAGAAAAAGAAGCGGAAGCAAAAGCTGCGGGAGCGGACATCGTTGGAGGAGAAGAACTCGTGAACGAAATCGCCGCATCTGGAAAATTGGATTTCGACGTCGCGGTTGCAACACCGGCTATGATGCCTAAAATTGCAAAGCTTGCTCGCATCCTCGGACCTCGCGGAATGATGCCAAACCCAAAGACAGATACCGTTTCTCCAAACGTTACAAAAATGATTTCTGAACAAAAGGCAGGTAAGCAAAGTTTTAAGAACGATCCAACCGGAAACGTTCACCAAATCTTTGGCCGCGCTTCATTCTCAGAAGATCAACTCAAAGAAAACCTCATCGCTCTTATCGACGCGATCCGCAAACTGAAGCCATCCTCTTCAAAGGGAATCTTCTTGCGCAACGTCGTGATTGCATCAACGGTTGGGCCTGGAATCAAGATTCAAGCGTAATTCTTTTAAAATCAGCGATCTGCTTGTGCTTCGGAGAAAAAATGTTTCAACGTATGTGAATACGTTTCAACTTTTTTTCTCCTCCAGCACTTCGCATCTCATCTGATTTAAAAAGAATTACACGCACACCTAAAAACATCTCGGCTATTGCTGAGATGTTTTTTGTTGGATTTATTGACAGACAGATGACTTTGCCTTAAGTTGGAGAACATTCGCACATTCAAACAAGGAAGGTGAAGCATGCGTATCGAAAAACTTCTGCTCAGGATCTGTGATGATGTTTTGAAACGAAGTCATCTTTACACCCTGCTTTTTGCAGGACTCTTGATCGGCGTCTCCAGACTTCCGATCGGAACGTATCGAGAAAATTTCATGG
>MGFD01000065.1:7910-8539 GCA_001791715.1 Candidatus Uhrbacteria bacterium RIFOXYB2_FULL_45_11
TTCATGCGCAACAATGTGTCTTCGCAAAAAGCGAATCTGCCGTCCGTTCATACTGAACTCTAATATCCGTATTGCAATGACAACGATTAGCGGAAAACGAAATACAGCATGTTCAATTCACCAACCAAACCAACAGGAGCAGATCAATGAATAAAACGAGTACCTGGCAAAATCTCAAACTCTTTTGTGCCGTCGTGTTTCCGAGTCTCCTTGGACTCATAGCAGCCCTCGGTGTTACTGAGTTGATGCATGACTACTTCCCACAACAAACATTTCTGACCAATTGTGTCGGAGCACTCATACAAACCACAGGAATCGGGATTGGGATCTACTTTGGCTCCACCCTCGAAAAACAACAAGACAACGTATACCAATCCTAAACGTCCTCCCGGACGTTTTTTTCTTTTGACAAACCCTCCTGATCTTTCTACTCTATGGGTGTGCGTTAAGCGCGGAGGATCTATGTCTACACATTCCGGAAAGTTCATTTTGATTGATGGCATTGCGGGCAGTGGAAAAACCACCGTCATTCAAGCAATGTTCGACGCACTCACCTCTCAGGGTTTGCGCTGTTTTCGTCTTCAAGACTGGAAAGAAACGCATCCGCCTACGTTCGCAGAGATTGCGGA
>MGFD01000065.1:8556-8664 GCA_001791715.1 Candidatus Uhrbacteria bacterium RIFOXYB2_FULL_45_11
CGTTCGAGCCAACGCGCCAATGGATTGGCGCGGCGATTCGTGGTGAAATGTCGCGCTCGGATCAGCCGTACGGAGGCGAAGAACTTGCGCATGCGTTCGCGATTGATC
>MGFD01000065.1:8858-9228 GCA_001791715.1 Candidatus Uhrbacteria bacterium RIFOXYB2_FULL_45_11
CGAACCTTGGTTTCGCGAACTGTTCGAGTCACGCGGCACTCAAATCCACACACTTGATACAAGCGGAACACTTGAGGAATCGCAAGCGAATGCGGTTTCACTCATCACACAACTGATTGCATAGGAGCATCAATGACGGACAAATCAAAACGCGGTCGTGGCCCTGTACACATCAAAGAAATTCTTCCGGATGTTTTGCGCGATATTCAAGCACGCATTGTTGCATATCGTGAAATGAATCACAAACAACCTCTCTTGAAACAAAACACGCCAGAGCCAAACTCCAAAGATTCTGTCCCCACCTAACACTCGCAAGAGTGTTTTTTCTTTGTTATCCTGCTCGCATATGTCTGTCCTCACCCGCCACGAA
>MGFD01000066.1 GCA_001791715.1 Candidatus Uhrbacteria bacterium RIFOXYB2_FULL_45_11
AATCACAAGATAAAAAAGCGGAATCGTGGAAGCGAAAATGGATCCGATAAACAAAATCCAAAAATCATCTTTCTCGCCCCTGATGCGATCGATGATGGAGGCAAATGGAATTTGAAATAAACTTTTGGTCAAAAGATAAATCGTGGCAGCAATTCCTGCTACTTTTGCATCTCCGCCCTGGATATAGTCCACAATAAACAAAGAAAAAATGGGACCAAGAAATCCCAATGCTCCAATCCAAATCACATCAGACAGAATCATGAACCGCACAACGGTGTTCATGTCTAACAGAAAATATTCACGCAAAAGAAAGAATTTTTTCATACACACGGAAAGTATAACAAAAATAGAGTTCTTCGCATACGCAATCGGTTGACAAACGCCTTCTTTTTGCGTATTCTTCCACAGTTATGAACCTCGACTGGTCAAAACTTCCACGCCCAATCATTGCACTCTCCCCGATGGCCGATATGACCGACTCGGCGTTTTGTCGTACGGTGAAATATGTAATGGAAAAATCCGAAAAAAGAATATCGAAAGACGAAAACCAAACGTCTTTGAATTCCGATATGCGCATTTCGAATTTTGTGATGTTTCGTGAAATGGTTTCCGCGGAAGCGGTTGTCCGTGGCAACAACAAAACATTGGACATGACGAGTATTCATCCGGATGAACGTCCGCTTGTGCAACAAATTTTTGGAAGCGATCCGGATGTCATGGCAGAAGCTACGCGCATTATTGATCGCGAGCACAATCCGGAAGGATTCGATGTAAACATGGGTTGCCCTGTTTACAAGCTCGTCTGTAATTTCAACGGCGCGTCGCTCATGAAAGAACCAGAACGCGCAGCTGCAATTGTGAAAGCCATGAAGGCCGTTACTTCCAAGCCCGTCTCCGTAAAAATCCGACTTGGCTGGGGTGATCCGACGGAATGTTTTGCCTTTGCAAAAGCACTTGAAGAAGCCGGTGCCGATCTTTTAACCGTTCACGGACGCACACGCATGCAAGGATATTCTGGCGAATCGGATTGGGAAATGATCCGCAAGCTCAAAGAAACGGTTTCAATTCCTGTTCTTGCAAACGGAGACATCTTCACGGCCCCGCTTGCTCTACAAGCCTTAGAACAAACAAAATGTGATGGCATTCTGATTGCGCGCGGTTCGCTCGGAAATCCATGGATCTTCCGGCAGATTGAAGAGATGCTCGCTGGCGAATCGCCAAAAGCAATCTCAATCGAAGAACGTGTGGACACGATTCGCTATCATCTCAATCTTCATATCGAACAATATGGTGAAAAAGCGGTAACAACATTCCGAAAACACCTGACGTGGTATTTGAAAGGATTGGACGGCGCAAAAAAATATAAAGAGCGATTGCACACAGCCGCGTCTCAAGAACTCGTCAAAGAAATTCTTGATGAGATGAAACTTGATCCAGACATGAAAGACGCAATCGCACACAGAGATGCCGCGCATCCTGATGCAGGAGAACGCATGAAACTCACAAAGTAAAAAAATAAGGCTGTTTCCAGCCTTATTTTAATTTCCTTTTTCGCCTCTTCCGCCTTTTCAACCCTTTCCGCCATTCCCCTTATCCATTTCCCTTTTTAAACGCGACTTTAAATGACGGATACCACTTTTGATCATATTCATCCACAATCTCCACCGTTTCATCTTTCATGTACATGTTCAGCGCGAGATCAGACAGAACTTCTGTATCTGTCTGGATTTCTGCTTTCAGCTCTTCAATCTCTTTAAAATCAGGATTCCCTGCTTGAACCGTTTGTTCAATCGCTTTTTTCTCTTCACGCAACGCCATCATTTCTTCTTTAATTTCTTTATGACGACTCGAGTGCGAAAGCTCATCTGCAATCATTTTTCCGATTTCACGCTTACGCTTTTTATTTTTTTCTAAACGCTTATACACTTCCTCAAGGTTTGGCATAACAATATTTTATGATCAACGTTCGTTATTATAGCACGCTCGAACTTGTAAGCGATGTGAATAACGTTGGGTCTAAGTACCAAAGCAAAATCACCATTTGAAGCAATACAAGAACACCGACCACAAATTGAAATGACGTCTTTCGAGATTTGTGTCGAATCGTAAACATTCCTACAAGCATACCGATTGAACCGCCAAAGAACGTGGCGACGAATAAAGCTTTCTCCGGGATGCGTCGCATCCGTGCAGACGCAGCGATCTTGTCGAGGAGCACAAGGGTGAATGTGACGAAGTTTGTTGTAAGCAATAATCGAAGCACCCAATCAAGCTCAATGAAATAATCGATCCCAAAATACAATGCAACGCACATCACCACCCAAAGCACGAGCCATCGCAAAAAATCTGGATTCATAGATGTGTATTGTAACACGATTCATTTTCTGCAAAGAAAAAACCATTCGTACGATGACGAATGGTAAGATTATTGTGCTGCGGCGATATACGGAAGTCCTCTGGATTTTTCCTGTTCATCCATCCCGTACCCAAAAACAAAGCCGGCATTCTCGATGGAGAAACACACGTAATGAAGTGGAACGTCCGTTCGTTTATGACAATCCGGCTTTTGAAGCAGAACACAGATACGCAATTCCCTCGGATGCCTCTCGAGCAAGATTTGCCGAACGCGATGAAGCGTTTCAAGTGAATCCGCGACGTCTTCGATCAAGATGACATTGCAATCATTGAGAGAGCAGCGAACATCGAGCTCAATACGCATATCACCAGGCTTACGAGATTCCCCGTAACTTGAAATGCTCATGAACTCAATCCTGCACGATTGCACACCTTCATCATACAGACTCAGACGTTCAATTTCGCGCGCAAGATCCGTCAAAAAGACAAAAGCCCCTTTAAGCACTCCAACGAGCACAAGATCCTTTCCTCTGAAATCAACGCAAATCCTTTTTGCGATTTTGTGTACTTGTCTTCGGATTTGTCCCTCAGACAACAGAACTTTATGCGTTCGCATAATTCCTCCCATGAAAAGAACGATGAGGTCCTGATTTTGACACAAATATAAAGGGAACGTCAATTTCGCAAAATCCCTGTGACGGAACGGACGATGCGCAACGTCAGGGATGTTGCGTTCACTCTCGAAAGCCTACAGCCGTTCAAGGCTTTCTCCGTTCACGCAAAATCCCTGTTACCGAACGGATGATACGTAACGTCAGGGATGTTGCGTTCACTCTCGCAAGCACAATGTAAACCGTGTGCTTTCTCCGTTCACGCAAAATCCCTGTCCGACAAATGATTCTCTATTAACAGGAATCATTTGTGCTCCTGCTTCGCAGGAGCGGAACCAACAAAAAAACTCATGCTAACATGAGTTTTTTTGTTGGTTCCCGGACAGGGATTCGAACCCCGATAAACAGTACCAAAAACTGTTGTCCTGCCTTTAGACGATCCGGGAGTGTAGAGAGCGGAATGGCCACAAACCGAAGGTTTGTCGTGAATGAGAAATAACATCGGGAAAAATAATTGTTTGCTGTTATTATTTATCCTGGTGTTATTTCTTATTCACATACCTCCGAAGGAGGCGGCCATTCCCGAACGAAGCGACACGGATACCTTTGGTATCCGATATCACAGCGCGTGAATAGGAGCTATCCAGAAATCTTGTACGCGCGAAGATAATACATGGCTCCAAAAAAAAGATCAAGTCTAAACTTTCAGGTGTTTTCGCATGGCAAGGGCGGTTGAACCCATTGTGACAATCAAAAGGGCCAGAAATTGGGTTCCAAAAATAAGGAGCCCGTTTTGTTCAAAATAGGAGACAAGACCCGTGGTTCCTGGGCCAAAATACTGACTGAACTTTGGTTCAATGAGTGCGAGTGCAGGATACATGATGGCGATCACAATCAAAATCGAAAATACGCTCAAAATAATTGTTTCAACCAAAAATGGCGCGCGAATAAAATTACTGGACGCCCCCACAAGACGCATGATCCCGATTTCTTCTCTGTGAATAAAAATCGCCACGCGCACTGTATTAAAAATAATCAAAAGAGCGATAAGAAAAAAGATTCCTGATAAAATCATTCCGCCTGTGCGAATTTCTGATGTGGTTTTACGGATTTTGCTGACAATGGATTGATAGTCTGAAAAATTTCTTTGACGAATATCATCACGGAAACGCGGGTGATCAAGTGCTGTAATAATCGCATCAAAATCTTTTGCTTGATGTGCTTTAATGATAAGCGTTGGTCCGAATGGATTTTTTCCAAGCTCTTCAAGAGAATTTAAAATATCGGCGTCATTTGCGTGACGCGTTTTAAAAATCGCAAATGCTTCATCGGCCGAAATTTCTTGGACGTCTTTTACTTCTGGAAGTGTGCGAAAATACGTCAACGCATCATTTATTTTTACTTGTTCTGTCTTCTCATTAAAATAGACAGAAACTTCAATGCGATTTTCAACAAACGCGATTGTTTGATCTGTGACACGATTCACAACCAACAAAATATTCACCGTCAACAACGTAAGCACCAACATGCTCACTGTGATGATTGAAAGCCAAATATTGCGCCAAAAATTCTGAAACGCAAATTTAATGATTCTGTAGGTGGAGGTCAACATCATACATTTTGTGACCCAAGGCTTATGCCTTGGCTTTCATTCAATCATGGGAAACCGAGGCTGAAGCCTCAGGTTACAGGCGATAACGTCCTTCTTCAACATCAGATACAATCTTTCCACCCTCAAGCGTAATGACACGGCGTTTCAAGCGATTCACGATTTCGCGATCGTGTGTCACAAGAACAACGGTTGTACCGAATTCGTTAATCTTTTTTAAAAGTTCAAGAATATCGCGACTGTTTAAGGTGTCCAAATTCCCTGTTGGCTCATCTGCAACCAAAATTTTTGGTTGATGCACAAGCGCACGACCAATCGCAACACGTTGTTGTTCTCCTCCGGAGAGCTGTTGTGGAAAACGATGTGCTTTGTCATCAAGTCCAACAATGGACAATACACGAGGAACAACCTCTCTTACACGAACAGAAGGGATTCCCGCCACCTGAAGGGCGAATGCAATGTTTTCGTACACGGTTTTCTTTGGAAGCAGCTTGAAATCTTGAAAAACAACACCGATTTGTCTGCGTAAAAGCGGAACGTCGCTCGCACGAATTTTTGTGATGTCCCATCCACCAATCTCAACAACACCTTTGGATGGTCGCTCTTCTGCAAAGAGTAATTTGGCAAGTGTGCTTTTTCCGGTTCCACTTTGCCCAACAATAGAAACAAACTCTCCGTGTTCAATTCGGAGATTAACGGCATCCAATCCAACAATATCTGGCGGATAAAATTTAGAAACGTTTTTGAAATGAATCATGTAAAAAGTTACAGGGTTCGATAGATACATAATACCCGTCGAATACAAATTCGACAACTCAATTGTATGAACCTTGACGAATCGTCTCAAGATGCTATACTTTTCCCTTCCTACGTTGGAAGAGGAGTAGACATGCGAGCACCGTACTTAGGATCCCCGATCGCGCATCCTGATCGAAAATTTGTAAAACGCTATACAGGTCGCGTACAAGACCAGACGAGAGACGTTGCACAAATGATGAGCATGATCCGATTAGGTTGGAGCACAGAACGCGCACCAAGACCAATCGGAGAAATTCTACTCACGCTCGAAAAAAAGGAAACTGTATTCGGCAGCATTCTGATTGAGAGTATGTCGAGCGTCCGAAACGGAATTGCTCAGTTTATTCTCTCACGATGGGACGAGCAGATCTTTCGGTGGTATTTGGTGCAGATCACAACGGAAGACAATCTCGTCATTGAAGAGTGGGAAAACCCTCCAGATCTTTATCATGTCAGTTCCCCGCGCATTCTCGCGTAATCTCCCCATCATCTTGATGGGTTTTTTATTGCAAAAACCACCGAACGATTCGGTGGTTTTTTTCTTTATTTCTGGCCTGCCACCCGAAGCTTTTCCATCCTACGATCCAACAAGAAAAACATCTTGAAGCGTAGGGTGGAGCCGAGGGCGGGATTCGAACCCGCGACCTCTACTTTACGAAAGTATTGCTCTACCAACTGAGCTACATCGGCTAATTGCGTTCTACCAAAGCCGACGAATCAACACGGTCATACAGTTGATTGTCGGCTCCCCGACCTCTGCGGAACAGCGTCGGGGCTGAGCTACATCGGCACGATGGCCGCATCATAGCGTATACAGGAAAAATTGAAAACCCCATACGCACAAACCTATTCTTTATCCGCAAATACCACCAAACGCCTTGGGTAACTCTTTGAGACAGGGTCCCATTTTCCGTCACAGGTAATGAGATTCAAGTGAGACGCGTCATCATTTTTCCAAAAAACCTCAATAGGGTTTGTGTTTGCATCATACGCACGTCGTTCTCGAACGATAAAATGTGTCGCCAAACCGCTCTCATCTTCCATCGTAATTCGATCCCCTTTTTTCAATTGATTCAAACGATTAAATACCGTGGGCAAACCGTTTTTCCAAGGACCATAATGCCCAACAATCACCGAACTCCCCTTTTGGCCCGGTTTTACAGAACCATTAAACCAAGCCGCGTTCTGAGGTCTTTTTGGAACATCAACTTCACCCTTTTTGGTCAGACCAACCTGTTCAAGCGTTGCATCTACCAAAATTTTTGGAATCTTGATGCGCGCCGTTTGCGGCAATGTTGTTTTTTTCGAATCAATCACCGTTTTACCAACAGGGCCATTTAAAACAACAAGAGATTTTGCAGGTTGTTTTGCATACGTTATTTTATTTGGCAATTGAAACGCAAAAAGTGCAAGAGAAAAACAAGCAATACTGACCGTGCTCAAAATAAGCATGGTCCATTTAGAAAAAAACGAATGAGGAGATCTTCGGAAAATGCTCATAGCACAAGAGCCAGACGATCGTCTGGCTCTTTTGTAAACTCTGCTTGTGTTAGATATTCTTTTTATTTCGAATTGTATAAAGCAAAACGGCTGCTGCAAACACACTTGAAAGAATCGCGAATACCCATGGTGTTTTTTCTGCGGAGAAAAATCCTGTCACAGGCAATATTGGTGCGGCTTCCGCAACAACGACCGTTGCGATCGCAAAGTCTCTGACCGTAATTCCATTTGCTTGTCCGCTTGCGATCGCTGTATTTGTTGTGGTTGTTTTAAGATTTGATTGACAGGTGTATGCCCATGTCTCTGTTGGCTCAAGGAGATTGTTTCCGTTTATGTCCCCAGAAATAAATTGCATAGGAGCACATTTATCATCTACAAGCTGAACATTGCTCAACGGAATCGTTCCAGGATTTGTGATTTTTTCTGTGTACGTAACAATTCCTCCGCCTGCTGCAAGAGCAAGTGGATTTGGTACTTTTGTGACGTGAATAAGTGGTGGTACAACAGCAGGGACACCCACAATCACCGTTGCGCTTGCAATGTCTGTGGCGCTTAATCCGTTTGCCCAACCTGTTGCAACGACGTTATTGGTGTGTGTGGACGTAAGTGTTGTAGTACAGGTATGAGCCCATGTTTCTGTCAGATCAAGTTTGTTGTCGTTGTTTACATCTCCAGAAATGCGCACGATCGGGCTACATGTGTCGCCAACCATTGTGACATTTGTCACAGGAACCGTTCCGATATTTTTAAGTGTATATGTGTACATGACAGAACCCGGACCGTTGGGTAATGCAAGTGGGCTTGGTACTTTTACTACGTCAATAAGTGGTGGAACGGGTGGAACAACAATAGGAGCGCCGATATCATTATTTGTGACAACACAGAATCTGTTATCACCTGGATTTACATTCATTTTCCCATCAGAAGTACAATCCCCAGAAAATGTTCGGGTGTAATTTGTGTCAGATGTTTCTGTAACAGTAAACA
>MGFD01000067.1:0-2924 GCA_001791715.1 Candidatus Uhrbacteria bacterium RIFOXYB2_FULL_45_11
CGTTTTGCAATTCATCACGCCGAGCTTTCAACTCATGCAACATGAATGGTTTTGTCATGAAGATCTCCTCTGTTCGATAGTCCTCTGACTCAAGACGAGAAGTTCGTATTGAGAATAAAGGAGCCGAGCGAGACTGTGTGCTCGGCCGAGGTGTTGGACTACGTATTTTTCTGCGTGTACCTCGGATTGTAAAACCAGTATTTTTCGTACGGTTTGCGGATGCGATTGAGTTCGCGACGATCGCGATGCGAAAGTGGCTTCATCACACGCGGCTGACACGATCCGTCACATGGTTCAATAATCCATGTGTACGTTTCGTATCGCCCGTTGTTGTCGCCCGCACGCCAATTCTCCCGCGTCTCGAAACGTAAATGTTGTTTGGGTCTATCGTGTCCGCCAGAGCAGAAACACCTCCCCCTTCCCTGATTTTCCTCAAACCAGCACATAAACTCGAAACCGTGTCGATGTTGATTTCCACCACGGTGAACGTTGTAGAAAAACGCCAGAACCTTTTCGTCTGAAATGTGATGTGTGTGAAGAATGCCTTGTTCCGATTGCACACTACGCAACCCAAGGCTTCGTAAAAAGAGTGGAAGTAATGCAATATGACGACGTTTGACATCGCACATCTCATTCTCCAAAACCCCACCACTATGTAGAGCATGAAATTCAAACGATGATACACCGTTCGCATCCGTTGTTTTCTTCACATGGATTCCACCATCGCAAAGCAGACAAATGCGACGATCACCTTCCTGAATGTTTTTGAAACATTTCCATTCACGCACCATGAAAACCTCCTGTTGTTGCTTACGTCAAAATCCGAAGCTCGGGGAAATCTTCGTTCAAAGTTCCCCACGTTAAATTATGTCTCCTCTCACGCAACTAGTTCTCTTCACACATTTCGTGAATGTTGCGTTTATCGATTTTTTTGCGACGTTTGTTCGGAACGATTTTTTCAACAAATCGTCGATCCGTCCGACTCCCAATCGCGATTTCCGCTTTTCGTCGCGCCGCATTCGATGCGTTCAGTGATTTTTGACCCATTGATTCCTCCAAAAAAAATCTTCTTGCTCAGCACAATCACATGATCATGTTGAGAATAAAAGACCCGAGTATTTCTCTCGGGAAGTACCTCACACCTCCTCTTTGGGTTCTGTGTTGAAATTGTATTCATCCTTTTCACACACGTGATTTTGGTAATCTTCAAATTCTCGAAAGAGCAAAGGAACGTTCAATGTGAATTCTCCGATCTGCTGATTGAAACAGACGCGAGCAAAATTCATAGCGATCACGTACGACAGATTTTCTGCGAGCACAGTTCCTGGATCAGCGATTCGAGCTTTGAGAACCACTTTCCATTTGTGCTGCAGAAGATCGCGTTCGTCAAAGCAAGAACATGCTCGATCCCCGAACAAAACGGAAATTTCGCCTTGCAACAACATAGCAGATCTTTCCATGATCGTTTCAGGAGAATTACTTACCATGATTTCGCTATACACGTAGTCATCGTTATAATAAAGCTCTCCTGTCCAAACGACATCACCTGTTTTCGCATCAATGTAACCAAGTTCAAATTCTTCTGTGGAAATATAGTCGAGTCTTTCAAGAGCTTGCCCCAAAGAAGCACACTTAGACACAACAAATCCACTAACTGGAAACTCTGGAGGACAATCACCTTGCATGTTCATGATCCAAAATTGACCATTGTCCATTCGGAAAATTTCGAGCATGTTGTTTGCACTCATGGTTGCCTCCGTTTTGAATCCATCTGGCTCAACACGATCACACGATCGCGCCGAGGATAAATGGCCGAACAAGTGTTCGGCAATGAGGCTTCGGAAGAATCTTCCTTTGTTCGCATACGAGACTGAATTCTGCTTTTCAATGCGTCGTCCGTGCAATGCGGCAACACCGTTTTACGGACACGTGCAAGCCATTGATAGCGCTGCGCACTTGTTGTTCCCGGAAACTGATGTGCGATTTGCTTATCGGACACATTTTTGAAACAGATATGCTCAAAGTACAAAAAGGCAGATGCACGACTCGGAATGATTTTCGGCAACACGATTTGTCGCACGCGCAACCACTCCGCTTGAACATGCGATTCAAGACGCGCAGCTTGCTCATCTTCCATATCTTTGATCATCTTGTGCCTTGCGTCTTTCTCTGCCGCATCGACTCTGCGCTTTTGCGACATCGCCCAATTGCGTGCAATGACATGCGCCAAGGACAAAGGATTTTTTGCGTCATACGTTTTCATACGCGCAATCAACCCATCAATAACCGACTCGGAAAAAATGACATTCTCGAAACTGGCCAGCGTTTTGCGCATAACCATCCGAGCTTTATCTTGTTCGTTCATGCTTCCTCCTTAGAAAGGTTGTTTGTTTATCGAATCCAACGCTTCTTATCCGTCGTTATCCAATCATGTTCCAGCACGACCTCTCCCGTTTTTTCACCATGATCCGGATCGATTTCGGGTCTATCGGGTTTTTTCGCGAATCGACGAGGGATCAAGCGCGGAGATTCGTCACAAGATTCATCAGATAACGGAACAGTTGTCTGTTGTTTCATGTCTTCTCCTTGGCATACTTCTATGCGATGTTGTCCCATTGACCACACCGTAATAAAAGGCCCGACCGAGTGTCAGGCAGAAAAGAACTACGCAGACTTCAGGTACCGTGCGGCCCACTCTGCGTCCCAAACCTTGCGATCACGCTCCTGCTTGCGCAAAGAGCGTTTCTCACCGCGGGACAACCGAGTGGTCTTACAGCACGAACCATCGCAAGGCGAGGTCGTAATCTGATAAGTCGCACAGGTCTTCGCATTACGGACACGATTCCAGTCGTCACTCTCGTGCCAACGCACATGCAGAGTTCCAAGACAGAAATCGTTCGATTGGTAGCTTCGTTTCGCGTACA
>MGFD01000067.1:2935-8151 GCA_001791715.1 Candidatus Uhrbacteria bacterium RIFOXYB2_FULL_45_11
TCCACACCCACGATCGGCTGATTCGTAGCAAACATCGCGGTCATGGCGGCATCAAGGTGAACAGCGGACGGAAGATCTTTTTTCCCTTCCAAATCCATCATCCTGTTCATACGCGCTTCCGCAAGCCGCTTACGCAGATCTATCATCCGCGATTCTGGCTTACATGACCCATCGCACGCGCACACGGCAGATATAGTCGACTGCCGTGGGTGCTCGAACTCATCGTACGAACGATCAAAGTGCGATTTTCCATCACAGAAATACACAGAACATACACCGTCCGAATTCAACGTGCGATAAATCTGTGCGCTCATGTGGACCTCCAAAAAAATAGTGTGGTTAAGGTTGATTTGGGTTCTGATCTCCCCAGAAATCTGACTCCATTGTTTGGCTGGGGAACCAATCAAATAGAATCATAGTTCTGGGGCGATATGCCCCCAATTTTCTCAAACGCGTTTTGATGAGTCTCTCCAGCTCATACTGCAGTGCCGTTTCTTCGATCGGTGCCTGAACGAATCCAAGCTTATTTTTGATCGATCCACGAACAGTGAAGTGGCGTTTTCATGAAAATTTCGAAATTCGAATGTCGAAGCACGAAATAATCAATACATTTGAACATGTTCGAATTTCGTCTTTCGATATCCGAATTTCTTTTTGTTCTCTGATCTGTCAACGATCATCGAACGGAATAGACTATCACGCCGTTTTAATCTTGTCAAGGGTTTACATGCAAATTTGAAATAAATTACTAAATTTAGTGAAAAATATTGTTAAGTAATGTAAAACAAATACAAAAATTCCTTCAAACAAATTCTGTCTGGTTGATTCTGACAAAGCTCTTGACAAGAACAGCTTCTTATGATAGAGTACCGCGTTCGATTAACAACGAACCGCCATGCCAGTGGGTGTGGTGAAGCATCAAATAGTATTCGTTTAACAAATCGAGGCCATCTGTGGCACTCGAGGCAGGGGGCCGTATGAACGGCTAAACACACAACACGCCCCGCTTTTGCGGGCCCAAGGGTTCTGTTCAATGAAAACAACGCGCCACCAAAGGCGCACCGAGGTGACCGTGTCGAAGTTGAAATTGCTGTTGTTTCGATCGCGACCCAAAAGAGGTCACGATGATCACGTTTTGGACTTGCACTTGTCTTCGCTGTCTGCGAATGCGAGTTCAAAGGAGCGGTTTCAACTCTAGCGGGAGGTGCCCATGGGTGGGCTCTAAGGAACGCGACCCCCAGACGGCAAGTACGACTTGCTGCGCGCAAGAAACGACTTGCCGTCTGCGGTGTCACGCGTCGCCCCGCAAAAGGAAAACCGCACACAGAATTTCGTACATTACGACAAACCAAACCCACACTTCTCCCAACACAAAACAGACCACTCGGGTCTGTTCTTTTTTTTCTGGGAACATGGGTAGATACGGATTACAGATGAATACAGATAGGGATGACATGTGTCAAAAAACGTTTTTCAAAACGCTTATCTACATCTGTATTCATCTGTAATCCGTATCTACCAACGTTTACTTCCCTTTATACATCCTCCATCCTGCTTCAAACAACACGCGTGCCGTATCTGCAAAAGGTTCGCTTTCAATAATAACCGCCATCACCTTTCCCACAAACGCAACAAACGCAACGCGGTTTCCGTACACCCAAATATCCCCATGGAAATTTCCAAGGTCGTCTGGCAATTGTACGTACTCTACGTGCGCGCGCTTTTCGTGTTTCACTTCACCTCTGTGTAAAATACGTGTTTGCATTTTTGACGGATCCACAACCTTACGAACTTCCTTCACATAATCTGTATCCAAAAATTCGTATAGATCTACCATGTTTGAAACTTCATCTAATCGTTTTGGCGCCGTTTGTGCAAGATCATTAAACAACGCAAAAATAGCTTCGCGCCCTTCATAAAAACGAACGGTTGGGCGCTCTCCTCCGGCAAGCATTTTCATTTCTGGAAGAACACGCTGAAAATCATCAAGCTTTGCAGACATTTCTGTGACAGAATCTTTGAAATGTTTCAGAGCGCGCTCTGGTTCTTCTGCAGAAAAAAATCGTTTCTTTCCGCGCACAAATGTAGAAAGCAGACTTCGCTTTTGCAAAGACTCAATCGCTTCATACGCAGCCGTGCGTGAGATACGTGCTTTCTTTGCGATTTCTTGCACGGATGTGGGTCCCAATTCAAAACTCGCAAGATACACTTGCGTTTCTGTTTTTGAAAGTCCGAGCGATGTAAACAATTTAAAAAAATCAGTTGCCATAGTGAGTGAATTGTAACACGAAATGAAACACACAACCAAAAAAACAGCCCCGCCGTAGCGGGACTGTTTTTCATCGCGCTCCATGCACATATTTTTTCCATCGATCGAACACAATCTGATCATCTGTATAAAACGTTTCGTGAAACATCGGATCATGTTTGAATAAATCGATCTCTTGATACCCAACTTCATTAGATAAAACACGCAAAAGTGAACCATCAACAATATCTTTCGGAGTGAGCCAGTACGTTGTATCTGCGTAAGGCCGCACTTTCATTGCTGATGTCGTAATCGTTGAGCTTATGTTTATGATGAGTCCACTGATCCACGAGCGCGTTGCAATCGCATCTCGAATAGAGGATCGAATAATGTTCTTTGATTCCGTAAACGACGTCATCACAAGCAATCCGTATTTATCTGCAATAGAACCGATCATGACAAATTTTAATGTCACAAGCTTTATTTTTCGAGCTGCTTCAATTTTTTTGATCAAAAATCTTGCAAGATATTTATACGTATTCACATTTGATGCGTACACAACTGGATCAATCGTCTCAAGTGGTTCGATTTTTGGAAACTGTTTATTCTCAAACTTATCTATTCCGATCGAATGTATAAACGTGATTTGATCGTATTGCGTCGGATCGAAACCCGAAAATGCTTTTTCGACTTCTTCTGGTTTTGTGAGATCGACAACAACAGAAATAAGATTCGGATGATGAATCTGAGAAGCATGCTGTTTTGAAATGGCGATCACGGTATGCTTCGGAAGAATTTTTTCCACAAACCCCCTTCCAATTTCTCCGTTCGCACCCGCGATAATAAAACATTGTTTCATAATTTCTCAATTCATTTTGATAAATACCAAACCAAAACTTATGGATCCTGACAAATAAGAATAACATCTTTTTTCATTTTTGTCAATGTATTTAGCCAAAAAATGAACTAAAGTAAACTTATACTTTACTTTTATGCTTTAATCTGATATCCTAAATCCATGTCTACCCTGCCAATCTCAGACTCTATCATCCAACTTCTCCAAAACGGCCCACTTACGGCAAGAGATCTTTTAGAATTGATCTGTAAATCACGTCCAAACACCACAAAACAGGCGGTCTACCTTGCTATTCGTCATCTGAAAAAAGAAGAAAAGATTGCGACACACGGCAAGCTCGTTTCTCTTTCGCGATTATGGATAAAAAAACAAACAGACTTTTTTGCGGTCGCAACCAAACAGTATTCCGTATCAGAGGCAACAAGCAACGGAGTTTTAAATCTAGAAGAGGGAGACCGTGTTTCCTATTCGTTTAAGAACCCGGCAGTTGCAGATGTGTTCTGGGCGCATGCGTTTGATATCCTTGCGGATGCGAGTCCTCGAAGCGAACCCATTTATCTCTGGAACCCGCACGAATGGTTTTTTCTTGCGCATCATAAAAGCGAGCGGGCTCTCTTCGATCGCATCATCTCATCCGGCAAACAAATCTTCATGACCTGTGGTTACAACGATCCGTTTGATCGGCTTACTTCAAAAGAATTCGACGGAACACAATCGCAATATTATCTAGCCGACCATCTTCTCTTCCCCAAGCCAAATTATTACCTCAATATTTTGGGTGATTACATTTTTGAAGCATGGCTCGATGAAACATCAGCAAAAAAAATTGATGCATTTTATAAAACATACTCCGTGTGGAATGCAGAGTCGGAAAAAATCATTCAAGGAATTGCGGCGGAGCATGGAAAAACGAAGCTTGTAATTTCGAAGAATGCACGTAAGGCAAAGAAATTGAAAGCAATGCTCGGAAAACCGTTCGTCAAAAAACAGACTCACAAAATGTGAGTCTGTTTTTTATTTACACTTTTTCAAACCCAACCACCAGATCAAATTCATTTGCGCGGAATGCTTCTTGAATTTCTGGGGCGTCGCCATCGATTCGCAAACTTGTTGCGAGTGTGCCGTCGAGTAACGCTTGTTTGTGTTCTTCTACCGCAAGCTTGATCTCATCGTTTCCGGATACGTAAATCAGAATGCGATCGTTGATTGTGAGTCCGGTTTTCTTGCGAAGATCATTGATATGGCGAACGATTTCGCGCACGGTTCCCTCTCGGACAAGTTCTGGAGTGAGCTTGAGATCAAGGAACGCCGCGAGTTCTTCGCCCTTTGTGACGACAACTGTTTTCACGTTTACTTCATCCGCAATGAGTGATCGATACGCTTCATCGAGTTCTCCACCTGGAAGATGGATCAACACTTCATTCAACACTTGGCGCACAGGAATACCTGCGTCCGCGCGATGTTGAAGTGCACGTGAAACAAGCGCACGTGTTGTTCCCATTTTCTCAAGAACCTCTTGGTTTGCGATCTGTACCTCTGGCCATGCATCAAGGTGAACAGATTCGAATTCTCCGCCAATCGTTTTGTAAACGTGCTCTGCAAAGAATGGTGTAAATGGTGCCATCACTTTTGAAAGCTGAAGGAGGACATGACGAAGCGTTGTGAGTGCCGCACGAGAATCATCATCTTCTGTTTTGAAACGATCGCGTGATCGTCGCAAATACCAAGTAGACATGTCATCAATGAATGCACGCATCGCGCGGCCGGCACGCACCGTATCGTATGCATCCATATTCTCCGTCGCCTCTTTTACAAGTTCATCAAGACGCGCAAGGATCCATGCATCGAGTACGTTCTCACGAGAAACTTCAGCAAGTAATTCGATTTTGTCTTTGTACTGTTCATAAAATGACAGCACGTTTGATGCGAGATTCAACACCTTCTTCACAACTTCATCCACCTCGCGATCCGAGAACACAGCGTCATCCGCTTTCATCACAGCGGATGTCATGAGATGAAATCTGAGTGCATCTGCTCCGTATTTTTCAAGAAGAATATCCGGATCTGTGTAATTCATTTTTGATTTCGAAAGCTTCTCGCGTTTTTCGTTCA
>MGFD01000068.1:0-21684 GCA_001791715.1 Candidatus Uhrbacteria bacterium RIFOXYB2_FULL_45_11
CTTTTCTGCAATCTTTGATGACTGATAATACGCATGTCCGCTTTGGAGCGAAGTGATGGCTCCCGCAAGATTTCTTCCTTCGTCTGAGTCATACGCAAGTCCGCGACTCATGAGAAGCGCTCCCAAGTTTGCGTATCCGATTCCGAGCGGTCGATAATCGATACTGTTTTGTTCAATGGCTGGCGTTGGGTACACAGAATTTCCAACAAGAATTTCCATGGCGGTGATGATGATCTCGTTTGCTTTTTTAAACGCGGTGACATCAAAAACCATTTCTCCGTTTACTTCTTTGCGGAAACGCATGAGGTTGAGCGACGCGAGGTTGCACGCGCTGTCATCCAAGAACATGTATTCTGAGCATGGATTTGAAGCGTAAATGCGATCTGTGTTTTTGCTTGTGTGCCAGGCATTGATGGTTGTGTCGTATTGCATTCCAGGATCTCCACATTGCCATGCGGCGTCAGCAATCTTGTGCATCAATTCTTTTGCACGAAATGTAAGCGATGGTTTTCCGCTTACAACTTCATGTGTCACCCATTCTTCATCTGCTTCAACCGCTTTCATGAACGCGTCATTTACACGTACAGAGTTGTTTGCGTTTTGAAAGAAGATCGACGCATACGCAGGACCATCAATGGAACCATCGTACCCCGCATCCATGAGCGCCCAGGCTTTTTTCTCTTCCTCCACCTTACACGTAATAAATTCTTCAATGTCTGGATGATTGATATCAAGGACAACCATTTTGGCGGCACGACGTGTTTTTCCTCCGCTCTTAATCACTCCTGCGAACGCATCTAATCCTTTCATGAAAGAAACGGGACCGGATGCTTTTCCGTTGGAACCGGAAAGAAACTCATGTTTGGAACGCAATTTAGAAAGACTCACACCCGCACCGGAACCGCCTTTAAAAATGGTTGCTTCTGTAACACACAAGTTCAAAATAGAACGCATGTCGTCTTGAACCGAGTTGATGAAACACGCGGAGCATTGTTGCGGACGAGGTGTTCCAACATTGAACCAGACCGGTGAATTGAACGCTGCCATTTGGTTTACCAAAATGTGATGCAATTCATCTTCAAAATGTTGCGCATCTTCTGAGGATTGAAAATAGCCGTCTTTGCGCCCCCAGTTTGAAACCGTTTTTGCAACACGCCCAATCAGTTGTTTCACCGAATACTCACGATCTTCTTTTCCGATGGTGCCGTAAAAATATTTTGAGACAACAATGTTTGTTGCGGTCTGCGTATAAAAACTTGGGACTTCAACTCCTTTTTGTTCAAAGACGACCGCTCCCTTTGAATTGGTAATCACGGCGTCACGCTTTTCCCATGTGATTTCATCATACGGATGAACGCCTTCTTTGGTGAAATAACGATCCACGGAAATTCCGTGTCCGTATTTTTCAACATGCTCTGAAACGGTATTGCGTGTGCGAAATTCTGCGTATGTTTTTGCGATGTGCGATAAGTTGTTATCAATACATGTAATCTCCACAACTTCACGAACATCTGACACAGTTGGAATTGAGTGACCGTCAAATTGTTTGGTGAGGCGTGACATCACTTGGGAAGTCACTTTCTCAATGAGTTTTGGGTTCTTCATTCCGGACGCTTCAAACGCCGCACGAATAGATGCAGATAATTTTTGCGCATCAAAAGACTCTTCTTGTCCGTCTCGTTTGAGAACAGATTTTACGGACGTCATAAATTCCCAAACAGCATCTGAAATGGCAGATGTGTTTACGGATGAAACCGCGGTCTTGGAAAGGGATTCAGACATAGGGCGAGTATGTTCGAAAAAAAATTCGAAAATTGAAATGAATAAGGTACAAAAGGTTTGGGTGTAGATACGGATTACAGATAAATACAGATAGGGATGACGCGTCTGAAAAACGTTTTTCAGAACCGAATATCTCCATCTGTATTTATCTGTAATCCGTATCTAAAAAATTTTGACAAATTAAAAAGACAATCCTTGAAATCAATGGATCATCTTGTTTCGACCATTCGTTCATGAATCGTGCATCCTCCATTCCCCACACGCACCAGAACACTATATGTTGTGGTATGAATACATTTTAGTCCACAATATATTGCGTTGCAAGAGTTCTAGATTGCACACTTTTTTGACTTATCCACACAGAA
Source organism: Candidatus Uhrbacteria bacterium RIFOXYB2_FULL_45_11 (assembly GCA_001791715.1). Lineage (GTDB taxonomy): Bacteria > Patescibacteriota > Patescibacteriia > UBA9934 > GWF2-40-263 > XYB2-FULL-45-11. Next base: position 2,148 of record MGFD01000068.1, read on the forward strand.
CACGATTTTGTTTTTTTGAAATGCGTCACTAAAATCCCATCGTAAGATTAATCGCAACTTTTTCTTGAACCTTTGGAGCAAAATCAATCGGAATGGCTTTTCGTCCCCCAAGACGATCTTCATATGCAAGCGCGCCGTATTTCAGACCGTACTCATACACATCTTTTGTGACTTTTACATCTTGTAAACAGTAATCTTTAATTTTTTGAATCTCACCTTGTTTCCACCATTCAACCGCCTGAAGTCCGTGCCCTGACTTGCGCGTGCCAACCGTTGCTGCCGCAACATCATCGAGCTTCAAACGAAATCCGAGCGACTTATGAATCTCTGCCAAAATATCGAGTCCAGGAAACGTTAAAAAATTTCCTCCGTAATAATTATTCATGACCGGAAGATCAAACCCAACCGTGTTATACCCAATAATACGATCCGCATGTTCAAGGCGCGGCCAAAGTTTGGCGAGTTCATGCTCTTCAAACGACTCGTAGGTATCTGTTTCGTAAAAATAACACCCAATAACCGAAATCTTCAAAAGCGAAGTGTCGTATCCACCCACTTCTTGAAAGGTATTCTGTGTTTCAATATCGAGGACAACTTCTTTGTTCATAGCGGGAAGATTGTACTATGGAATTTGATACAAGTACACTGTCTCTTTTCCTACTTTTTTTGAAGCTTTGAGCGGAAGCGTTGGGAACAAAAACGTTCTCGACACGACGCGTGTTCCGGATGGATAATCACGAATCAAGAGCGGCTCGAGCTTTGCATTCACCTCAGGAAACAAGTAAGACGAAACAACGTCCGCCTTTGGCAGTGTTGCGCCACTCAAAAAATTCTCACGACGAAATTCAACTTGTTTTGAGACACCGGCAAACATTGCGAGCGCTTTTGCATATGCAACAAGAATGCGCAAATATTCAAATCCAATTCCCTTCGCGCCAAATTCTTTTGCAGCCACAATCACAATCGCTCCATCACCAGAACCATAATCAACAACCGTCTCTCCGGGCTTAACCTCTGCGAGTTCCATCATCGCTCTTGAAAACGGTTTATTGGACCGAACAAACGGAACACCAAAAATTCCACGTGCGAGCAAATATAAAATGATGACAAAAAGACACAACAAAAGAAACTGAATAAACACCATGATACCGATAATAACAGTGGTTAACATACACAAGATTATTCAAGAGTTAATTGAGACGCGGCATTACTCACGGCTTCAGAATACGTTGGAAACGCGTGAATCATTTCAGAGAGTTTGTCGATGGAAAGATTTGCAAAGATGGCAAGAGCGAGTTCATGAATCATTTCTCCCGCATGCGGTCCAACAATACAACCGCCTAGAATTTTTCGTGTTTTGGGATGAGCGACGAGCTTTACGATTCCATCCGGTGCATGATCCGCAAGAGATCTTCCAAGAGACGAAATATCTGATCGACCAATCAAAACGGAACCAAATCGCTTCTTCACAACCGTTGCGGTCATACCAACGCTTGCAAATTCCGGCTCCACAAACGTCACACAAGGAATAACCCGCAGATCTCGCACGATTTTTTTAGAGCGTTTATTCAGTGCAACAAGCGCGGCGTTGTATCCGGCAACATACCCTTCGTGATGCGCTGTGTTTGTAAGCATTATTCCACCACAGACATCCCCTGCCGCAAAAAGATGTTTTTTATTTGTCTGTTGTTCTTTTGTCACAACGATCGCCCCAGACGCATCAAGCTTAAGGGATGCCGCTTCAAGACCCTGTGTACGCGCTCGCTTACCGGTTGCCACAACAACTTGTTCAACGGCGTGCATCGTTTTTATTCCTTCAACATCAACATGCACTCCATACACGCCACCGCGCCCATCCACGATATTTGATACGTTTGCTCCCGTCACAACATCCACTCCCATCGCACGCAATCGATCTTCCACAAACCGCGCACATTCTTCATCTTCCCGAGAAAGAAGTTGTGTTGATTGTTGAATCAAGACGATGCGCGTTCCAAACGTTGCATACAAGGTTGCAATCTCACAGGCAACCGGACCGCCACCAATAATTGCCATCGATTTTGGCTGACGCTTTTTTGAGAGCGCGTCATACCAATGCCAAAAATGAATTTGATCGAGTCCGGGAATATCTGGAATGAAATCTGTTGATCCTGTTGCAATCACGATTGCTTTTGCCTCAAGACGCAATCCGTCCACAATCACCGTGTAGTCATCTTCAAACTCCGCCTTCCCATACACAACATCCACAGACAACTCTTTTAACATGCGTTCATATCGCGCCCCGTGCACGCCGCCTCCCGTTATTTTTTCAACAACCCGATCACGATATTTCACGATCTCTTCAAATTGAAAGGAGGGCGTTCCTGCCGTCATCCCAAACAATTTTATTTCTTGAGCAAGGCGAAATGCACGCGCCGCCGCAAGAAGCGCCTTGGATGGAACACACGCCACATTCGGACATTCCCCACCAAGCTTTCCACTCTCAACAACACACACACGTGCTCCAAGAGACGACGCAGCTTCCGCAGCGGAAAACCCGGCGGATCCAGAACCGATAATAAGGATGTCGTATGTGCGTTTGGACATAGTTTTTGTCTTCCGAGGCTTCAGCCTCGGTATGTAGCGCAGAGAGCCAAGACACAAGCCCTGGTGCTACGGAAATAGTTTCGCCGCCTCATTCCATAATCGAGGTTCCCCATGCTGTTTTGCATACATCCACCATTCCGCACCCCATAAATCCACTTCTGATACGCCAATTTCATTCACGAAATTTATGTTCTTTACAAAATCTTCTGCGGTAAACACCTCATACCAATACGTCACTGGCCGCGCATTCAAATCCTCTGAGAACCACGGCTCTGCCTGAAGTTCGGACACAAGAATTTCTTTTCCGGACCATCGAATGGGCCATGATCTCACACGATAAAAAAGTGGAGAGAGTGGATACGTGAAATAACCAAAAACAGCGTTCCATGTTTCACGATAAACCGAGATTCCAAGAACATCCCCCATCGTTGAAATCATTCCCCACGGATTCATCTCTCCGCTTGCCGTGACCTGAATCGGCCTTGTATCAAGAGAGCGAACAAGGGCGATTTCTGTTTGCAAATCGTTTTTTGAAATTTGTTCACACACACCAAACGGAAGAAATGGTTCGTTTTCAATCTGCCATCGCACAATCGCCGGAGACGAGCGATATCTACGTACGACCGTTTCGATCATATCTTTTACGGCTTGCTCTTGATCATTCTTGGATAATTTCTGCGCCCAGCTGGGAATAAAACATTCTGGCCAACGCGGAACTTTCCTCCCAACAACAAGCGTAAGTTCCACCTGACGACTTTCTGAATAACGCACAAGTTCATCGAGCTGATTCCATACATATTTTCCTTGATCCGGTTCAACATCAGGCCAATACACCGGCAGGCGAACAATGCGCACACCAAGATCTTCAATAAGATCCTTATAGGACTGCATCACATCGAGTCCAAGATGCCACGCGTACACAGTTGAGTACGTAACACCGTAACGAACCGACTTTGGCGCGGGTTCCCGCAGCCAGATGGACGCACACACAAACAAAAAGCCACACGCGAGAATCGCCACGGCTAAAAGCAGGATGCGTGATGTACGTGTTTTTAAAAACATGTAATCTTTCTTTGACGAAAAATGAGGCAATGAATCAGGATAAGCGTTTAAGAAAATCTAATCCAAGATATCCGGTTTCAATGTCCGTAAGCTGCCCAGATCGTAAGTGATTACGAAATTTTTCAAGTGGCATTTCGATCACTTCAATAAATTCTGTCTCATCCAAACTCTGATCGTGTACTCGAGAACAATTCGTCGCAACAAAAACATGTTGCACTCCTGTTGAATATCCGCAATCCAAAATCGTTTGAACAAATTGGAATTCTCCCGAGTATCCCGTCTCCTCGAGCAGCTCTCGTCTTGCTGCATCCACTGGATCCTCACTTTTTTCGACACCTCCACCAGGCAATTCCATCAGTTCCTTTTCTGGGCCAACACGGAACTGTTTCGCGAGGACAATGCAATCAGTTGGAGTTATTGCCAATATAGAAACCGTCTCTCCCTCTTTCTTTACCTCAAAGCTTTCTTTTTTTTCGTTCGGCAAAACAAACGTCTTTAAACAAACTTTTCGAAACCCATCTTTGATCAATTGTTCATCAACTTTTTTCCATTCCATATGATAATTAAATTTCCTCCCGCTTCTCACGCAAAAATGCGAGCCAGTTTTCAATCAATTCCACGAGGGCTTTAAACGGAGCTTCGATGATAAAATCAAAAAAGAACAAGAAAATATTGACGCGCGGTGCGCGAATGGAAATCCATCGTCCTGCGCGAATCATGGGAAGGAAAAGAATGTCTCCAAGAATCAAAAAGAATCCGCGATGGTTCTCGATCAAGAGTAAATCTCTGCGCGTGTTGCGAATGCGAATACCAAAATAGGCAACAAGGGAAAGGAAGAAAACGAAAAACGTAATGGACAACGAATTAAACCCAAACCGACGCAAGAACGAGGCGATCAACACAATCATCGCCAAAAACACAACGGCATAGAGTCCGTGAAAAATCCACCACAGGACACCATACGCTTTTTGCTTTTTTTGTTTGAAGACGAACGTTGTTTCTTCCCCCAACCCAAGAAATGCATGAAGCTCTGCCAGAATGTCTTCCGTATTTTTCTTTTCCGGAATTTTTACACTCAGCCCAATAAGCGCAAGCAGGAACGGAGGAAAGAGAATATTCACCATGAGCGGCAAATAATACGTTGATTGCAAAACAAGAACCTCATAAGGATATTCAACCAAAAACGCAAGGATGCTTTTTGTGAGCAACAAGAAAAATGCGGCGCGAAACACGGTACGCATCAATCTTGATCGGAATTTTCCATAACGATCTTTTGCCGCGGCAGTGATTGCTTTGTCGATGGCTTTTACATCACCAGATTGAATCGCACTTTGAAAAGCTTCCGGATTGTCTTGTGCAACGTCAGCGATCAATCGGAACACAACCGTGTGCCGGCGAACGAATCGAAAAATTGCATCTCCGCTTGCGTGCTTTAATTCTTGCTCAACAGAGGAATACACTTTTCGGAAATTCATGGCGACTTCTCGGACAACCGCGTCGTTTGCGTTTGCGGTTCGCCATTTTGGATAATAGAGCGTGAAAATACGATACCGAATGGTTGCTTCATTTGATTTCAAAACCGCACGATGAACCGCGATATACAACTGCAAATCTTGATCTGCCTCCGAAACAGCTTTCGTTTGCCATTTGGTGCGCGTGCGCAACACCTGATACGCATAACTCGCAAGCGCTTCATCGATACACGGAGGCCCGACCAAATATTCGATTTCCGTTGAGAGGACATCGAGCAGCCATTCATATTGTTCTTGGTCTTCTTTGGTGTTTTCTGTGAGACCCGCAAACAACATTTTATATTTCTCAAAGACATCCGCCACCGACTGGATCATGGCGTTTGGAATTTTGTGATTGGGTAAATAGCGCGCCCAAATCAATTCACGAATCAATTTTGTGGCAAGTTGTTTTGCATCAGAATCTCCCAAACGACGTTTCAAAATGCGACGCGTCGCGTTTCTGCGCAACAAATGTTCTTCATCATATTCAAGTGTATTGCGCACCGTTTCATAAACCGAAACAGCCACGGAAACCGTTTCCGATACACTGATGACATCTTCTGTTGTGGAATCATCTTCCGCTTCACGACGCATTTGCATCACGGTTTGCAAAAGATGTTGAAGAGCTTTTTGTTCCATAGAAACACGGTAGATACGGATTACAGATTAATACAGATAGGGATAACGGAGTGTCGAAAAACGTTTTTCAAAAAGTCTATCTACATCTGTATTAATCTGTAATCCGTATCTACACATACTTACACAATTAACGGTAACTTTCGGAGCTCGCTTGTTCTTCCGAGGACGATATCTTCTATGCGATACGTTCCGTGTGTTGGCGCTTGAATGAATCCGTTCCACGCCATCCGTGCAACTCCTCCTGAATCGATCCAGTCAAAAAGCCATTCGTCTGTATACGTAGGATCGTTTTGTGAAATACCTCCTCCAACATATTGCAACCACGTTCGATTGAATTCTTCTTGTGATCCAATGGGCGGCGCCATCACAACCGCAATGCCGAGACCTGTATAAAAAGAGAGTTCAGATGGTTTGGTCCAAAGGATATCTGTTGTTTTGAGCAGTTCATTGAATCCGGAAAAATAGGCATCACGCGAATCAAATTCAGGAACATTGATCCATGTCCCAAGATGTTTCTTGAGTCCGGCTGCAACGACTGCGTCTCTATAAAATTTAGCGGTGTCTTTACGAAGCCCCGCAACCAAGTTCACACGAATTTTTCCTTGCGCAATTTTATTCTTTAAACTATTCAGCAGTTTTACGCCAAGCTGACGCTGCGCCCCCGCTCCTCCAACACTATACGTAAGTGTGAGTGGGTGCGAAGTTTTATCAATAACACAACGTGCGGTTCCTAATTCTGCTCGAAGCGATTTTGCGTGCACATCTGTAAAAATGCCTTGTGGATCAAGGTTGCACAATCGATGAGACAACAAATCTTTTAAGACACGCGACGACGGTCCACCAATCAGTTCTTTTGGTAATGGAAATCCTGTGAGGAAAATGTTTTCATCGCGAACGCCGTATAATTTTAAACGCTCCACCACACGACCGTTGCTTGCAAAATATTTAATGCGGCTGCGTTGTGGATCAAGCGGCGCCCAGGCACGCGAAATATCTGCATCTGTCGTCACGCACCAGATGTCTCCTGGATAATCATAATAATCCGCACAGAAAGCAGGAATGAAAAATGTTGTCACAAGCGGAAGCGGGTTTTCTGCAAGTTTTGCAATGAGATGCTTCCCTAATCCCTTTTTGATCATTCGATAAATTTGTGTGAGTTGAAAATTGGGTTTGGACAAATCTCGACGCGGATAAAATGGCGCAATCTGTTGCCAACGATCAAACGCATCAAAAAGCATGTCTCCTACAACCGGAACCGGTTTCAAACGCGAGACCGCTTCATAGAGTTCTCGACTTTCCTTCCAAAGTTTTTTATCAAGCTCCGGAATTCCAACATAATCATTCGCAGATAAAACATTTCCTCCAGATAAATCTTTCAGTGCATGTGCTGCGCGACTATGACCGTATCCCATGTTTACGTCCACAACCCATGCCCCAACCGGTCCTTGCTTGTGTGAGTGCATTTTCATACTTAGAAAATCGAACGCTCTTCAGAGCGCGAAACAATTTGAAACGCTTCTTCCACGGTATCAACAAGTTGAATGAGGTTTAAGTCAGCGTTGTGGATGGTATGAAATTGATCGCGCTGAACCGTTCTTAACCATTCAAATAGCCCGTTCCAAAATTCTTTTCCCACACACACAACAGGGGTCTTTTGCATTTTGCCCGTTTCAATAAGCGTCACAATTTCAAAAAACTCATCCATGGTTCCAAATCCGCCCGGAAAAAAAACATACGCTTGTGCAGATGCCGCCATCACCACTTTGCGCGAAAAGAAATAATGAAACGAATGACCTTTATTCACGTACGCATTCAAGTGCTGTTCTTTTGGAAGAAGAATATTAAATCCAACAGACACTCCACCTGCTTTTGCCGCACCTTTATTCCCCGCCTCCATAATTCCAGGACCTCCGCCGGTAATAATCGTGAAACCATCATTTGCTAATTTCTCACCGAGTTCTTCTGCCACTTTATACCAGTGACTGTCAGGTTGAATTTGTGTTCCTCCCCAAAACGTCACTTCTTTTGACGTCTCTGACAAAACCTGAAACCCTTCCACAAACTCTGCCATGATACGAAAAATGCGCCATGACATGTCGTGAATGCTTGTTGGTTTTGTTGTATTACAAACCTCTTGTGCACTCAGCGGAAGACGCACGTTTGTATTTGGTTCGATCTTTTTTTTCTTTTGAAACATACGCATTCAATTTTAGCACGATTCGATAAATATCGCGTTACGGAGCTGTGGACACGGAATTTGCTCGTGCAAGAAAACTCATGAGCACAACAGACTGATCTTTATCATTCACAGAAAGATCCACTGTTTCTTCAAAAATCCCGTCACCATTATCATTTACCAGTTCTGCATAATAGACCTGATCCGCTTGAAGTGCGCTTTTGGTTTTAATGGTCAACGCATCAACACGTCCGTTCACAAGTTCAGAAACACCGATGATGTTTCCTGGCATTCCGCCATTGTCTTCACGAATCGTAATGAATCCAGATTTACCGAAAACAGCATACCCAATCAACACGTTTGTCTCTCCAGATGATTGATCACCAAGGTAGATGGAATGATCTCCTTTTTTTAACATGGCATCCGCATTTTCTTCTCGGGATGTGGGAAGCGCTTGATTTGATGCTGTTTGTGACGGAGTTGGAATTTCTTGTGATTTTGTTGTGGGTTGCAAAAGAGATGCAATCACCAAAACACAGATCAGGACAAAGAAAAAGATCCAAATTTTAGGCATCATGACGCTTTTCATATGTATGATAGGATAGCATAGAGACCGGCTCTGGACAAAAAATCAAGCATTCGCTATACTTCCCGAGAACTTCCGCCAAAGGCGGATCCGCCTCCGGCGCGATAATCACTTATTCTATGTCGAAATCTTGCTTGATCACTGGAAAAAAAACCATTTCTGGATTTCATGTCTCGCACTCAAATGTTCATGCAAAACGTAAAATGTTTGCAAACTTATCAAAGCGAAGCCTGAAAAACCCAGCAACCGGACGAATGGTAACCGTTACCATCTCCATGCGCGGACTCCGCACCCTCAAAAAGTGGGACCGTGAAGGAAAAATCTATGACCTTGCTGAAATGAAAAAAGTTGCAGCCATGTGTGCATAAATTGAAACCCCTGACACTTGTCAGGGGTTTTTAAATTCAAAACGGATAAAAAAACCACCAGGTAACTGGTGGTTTTTATCTTTTCTTTGAAAAGATAGATTATCTTCCTGGCAATTCAACGGAGGAGTATGGCAATTTGCTTGGTGAGCTTCCGTCGTCCCATTTAACCGTAACGGTTGAATCATCAAAAGCGGTTACCTTACCATTGTAGTAACTACCGTTGTTCCATTTTGCAAGTACACTCTGACCAACAGAAATTGAGCTGTTTGGTTGGTTTAAGTGTGCGACATTCATAGGCGGCAAGACTTCGTCGCTTCCATCATCGTAATGTACATAGACTTCATCGCCAGAAACCTTGGTAATTTTACCTGGATACCAGCGCGATCCGCCTTTCCAGCGACCCATAATCGTTTCACCTGCTTTAAAAATCACTGTCGCTGCCGAATCTTTCTCTGTATCAGCCGGTAATGGTTCATCTGTGTCTGCCGATGTTGCTGCTGCTCCACCAAGTGCTGCGACGACTTTGTCTGCAAGCGCTTCATCGCCAGCTTTCCAGTTTGAGACCACAGCGTGAGTTGCGTCACCTGGAAGCCATGCGATACGTGCGGACGATGAAAATTTTTGGAGTGTTTCGTATTGTTCTTTAATTTCTGCAACAACAGCGGCAAGATCTGATGGGGATTTAACCGCAACAACAAGCAATCGCACACTTCCGTTTCCTTCCGTAAATCTAAATTTGGTCGCTGCGGAAATTTTAGCAGCTGTTCTCATTTTTTCAGCATCCTTTTCAGGTTCTTCATCGTATTTTTCAATGTTTGCCGCTGCGAGACTGCCGTGAGCGAACGCCAAATAGGCATCAGAACCTGCCGGGGCTTGAGCAGCAGGTTGCGACGATGGGGGTGGAACCTGCGCTGTATTAGACGCTGGCGCTTTTGAACAACCCGCACCAACGAACAGCACTGAGCCGATCAGTAAGAAGAAAATTTTATTTTTCATAAAATAATTAGGGAATGATGCTTCATTATAAAAAAATCGATCAAATAAAACAAGCCTTTTTTTGCTTCCATGTGTGCATAAAAAAAATCTCGACGATTCGTCGAGATTTTTTTGTTTCCTACTTCCCAAACACTCAAACCTTCCCTACCTCAGCACCCCTCCCCACTCAATCACCGTAAATCCTTTTCTGACGATTGTTGGTGGTAATTTTGGTGGGTGTTGTACGATTGGGTCTTGCAACTCTGCGTAATCCATAAGAACACGCAAAATCGTGTCTGGAGTTTTTGAGATGATCATTGGCGCAAGGAAATCCATGACGCGCGTTCCGTGAAACCCAATTTTGTAATACGGTGCAGAACGCATCTTTGGTTCCCAGAACTCCATAAAATCCGCAATCTCTTTTGTATTGAGCCCAATGTCCGCAAGTGTTTCTTTCAAGAACGAAGGAACATCTTGTCTAGAAACAACCCAATAATCCTCAGGTGAGCCATATTCATCTCCATGTCCTTCCCAGAACAGATACGGATATGTTTTTCCATCATCTCTGTTCACAAGTGTTCCGTCCGGAGACGCTGTCACGCGCCATCCGTTCTTGTATACCGGTTCTGTGAACGTGAATCCTCCCTTTGGTGCAACCGTTACATCAAGGTCTGTTTTTTCTGTTGGGTAAAGATAAATAACCGGCTTTCCACACTCCGCGGCTGACTGAACATTCTCGTGCGTGAAACGTAACCATCGCCCAAGCGGATCTTTCCAAAGAAACACCGGATGCATTTTCATGAACCCTTCAAACGACGCACCAAGTCTTTTTTCACTTTGCATATCCCACGAAAGACGTTGTTCGTAATTCATGTAATACATGTTTGCCTCAGAATCTGGAACGGCGACATCTTGTTCTGTCCACACGGGCTGAAAAAACTCGTAAGTCTTCTTATCAGAACCCGTTACGTGCCCCGCAGGTTTCATCGTAGGAATCTCTGAGACGAGGTCCGGCGAAGAATGTCCGCAACCCGTTGAAATCTGACTTGCATACAAATTTGCCCCCATGATTGTTCCGTCATTCCAAGAAACTTCCGCTTTTTCATCCATGTTCCATGGAATCACATAGTTGTAACGCACCATGCGCGTGTCAGGACGCGTAAACGCATAGGCGGAATCGGATGCAAACAAAGAATACGCTTTCCCTGTTTTTACATCCGTCGTAGACACAGTGCTTGTTTTTACGGGCTCTGCATTTGTTTTGTCACTGAGTCCTGAAACGGAAATGAACGCAAATTCGTTTCCCTGTTCATCTTTCAATACAGGAGGAATCTCAAACGCCTCAATCACAAGATCATCCTGAATTTTTTGTGTTTTTGCATACTCTGCAAATACATCTTCTCCCAAAAATTCCTTAAGTGATCTCTGACTGCTTCCATAGAACACAGAAGAGACAACGTATTTCCCGAGCAACGTTACGTTCTTTTCTGAATCCATCAAATAATAAACCTCATTATTTGTAGACCCGATTTCAAACAAACTGATCCAATGCACCATGTTTAATGTAGAGCCATCATACGGTCCACCTTCAACATATCCGATCTTGGCTACGTATGCCTCCATCGCTACAATTAATTCTTCGTTTGTATAAGGTTTCCCTGTCTTATAATTCTCAAGTGACGCCCCTTGGTTTGCAGCCTTAAACAAAGGCACAAAAACATCTGGAACAGTTTCTCTTTGATATCCGTCCTCGGGCGTCAAAAAACGAACAAAGAGCGCATTTTTATCTTCCGATGGAACAACAACGGATTCTGATTCTTGCGAAACAGGAGCCTCAGGCGTACGCAAGAAAAGAAACGTTGTAAGGGCACCGACAAAAAACAGAACAATTCCTGTAAGAATCGTAATAAGAACGATCTTTTTGGATGACGTTTTAAGAACCGGTGGTTTTTCTGAAAGCGGAGGGAGTTGAATTTCCATACAATCTAGCGTGAAAAAATAAGATGACCATTTTTTATTTGAGCGGAAAGATTTGGAGCGGAACGCGAGGCGATCGATTGAAACAACTGTTTTGCTTGTGCATCTGTTACAGCCGTTGGTTGACCATCTTTTGTGAAAACAGGCAAAAGAAATAGCTCAATCGCATGTGGCTTCACTATAACACCGATCGTCAGTGCAAGAAATGTTTCTGGCATGGGTTGATCAAAGATGAAATTTCCAAGCGACCACGCAACCGGCGTTTTTTCAACAAGATCAATTCCTTGCGCAACGTGCGGATGACCACCAATCACCAGATCCGCACCCGCTTTTGCCATTTCCTGCGCAAGACGTTTTTGTTGCGAGTCCGGAAGTGGGGCATATTCTGTTCCCCAATGTGGATACACAATCACAAAACGTCCATCTAATTTTGCGAATCGAATTTCCTGCTCAAGCACCTGTTCATTTGGAACAAATGCGTGATAGCCAATAAAAGCAATTTGGGTGTCCCCAATCGTTTGGTCATTGCGCATGAGCCCGTTTTGATACGATCCAAACCAAGGAATCTGCAATCGATCGAGTTCTGTGTGCGTTTGCAATTCGCCTTCAATGAACCGATCGCCCGCGTGATTATTTGCAAGGCTTACAAGATCGATGTGTGGCTTCATCGCCTCCACAGATTTTGGATCAAAGATAAATCGATACGGAGCATTGTAGGAATGATCACTCAGTGCGTCACTTACAGTCCCCTCCAAATTTCCGACGACCAAATGCGAACCAGATAAAAATCGATGCATGTTTTTCCACGGAGCGTCTGTTCCATCTTGCGCAATTTTTTTGCGCACATCGCGATCGAGCATGATATCCCCCACCATATGAATCGCTGCAAATGGTTCATCTGCAGGCTTTCCTTTTGTGAAATATCCTAGAATGTGAGAGGTGTTTTGTTCTGGCAATGTTCCGACCCCAAGACCAATGGAAGAACCATGATGCGTGAGATTCCACGCTTCCATTTTGCGCGCACGATTCACGGCAAACAATACGCGCAAGACGCTATTTGCATCTACTTCAAGTTCACATCCATCGCATCCGCCAGACGCGAGGGCGTTCAGCGTCACTTCATCGTGATACATGGCCGCATAATTTGGAAGATAATGAGACATGTCCGCAGAAGCGATGACAACCGCGTTCGGAAATTTTGACGCAAGATCTTTTCCGAGTGCATTTGTGTCTTCGAAAGATAACGAATCGTGCAAAATGATTGGGATCAAACGTGCATTCGGAAATGAACGCTTCACAAACGGCGTCAACGCAGAAATCCCATGTTCACCCTTAAACGTCTCAGACTCCCGTGTGAACATGCCCGCTTGAACAAGTTTCTGAATCGCCACAGAATCCGTCTTTAAAACTCCGTAAGGCGTCTGCCAATTTCCATCCGTTATTTGCGCAGTGGATTTTCCTCTCTCAAAATGATTCGGACTCAAAAGCACAACCTGTCGCACAAACGGCGACCCAATCTGATCAAACAACCCTGCGATCTTATTCCCAACAAGAAGATGATGTGCACTCAAAGCAGATCGTGTTGAAACATGGGATTGTTTTGGAACGGAATCATAGGCGTCATCAAAAAACGACTTTGACAACGTTCCCGATGAAAACATCGCATCCGATGTCTTAGAATCAAAACGCAAAAACCCAAAAGAACCCAGCAAAAGCATTGCGAGGGTAAAAAGGCCAAAAGAGATATATAAACGTTTCTTCATACAGGCACTTTATACCACAAAACAAAAGCCGACCCTTGCGAGCCGGCTTTGTTTCTCAATTTAGAGAATAGAATCTTTACATTGCTTTGCAACACGGAACTTTACAACCGTCTTAGCTGGAATCTTGATTTCAGCACCTGTGAGTGGGTTGCGTCCTGTGCGAGCTGCGCGTGCTTTCTTTACGAGCTTTCCGAGTCCTGGAATGTTGAATTCACCGCTTGTCTTTACTTCTTTGTAAGCCATTGCAACGAATGCATCCCACTTTTCAGAAGCTTCTTTCTTGGAAACTCCGAGCATTTCTGCCATTGATTGGATAAATTGGCTCTTTGTCATCTTTGCCATATGTAACGTTGTTTAAGACCTTCTTTCATTCAAGAAAGTCTTTTTTGTTAATTACTGGGGAATTATAGCACCCCCATGAAAATTTGTGAATATTTGCTGGTGTTTTGAAAGGTTGAGTTATCAACAGGCTATTTGGCTACACAGAAAGTGCATGTGTCTTAAACCATGCACGGCTTATTTGCATATCATTTTGAATCACTTTTGCCATTTCTTCTTCTCCCGGATACGGCACAATATCACGTAATTTATCAAGCAAAACAACGCTCATACTCTTTCCTCCCAACTCTTTTTCTTGATCAAGCAAATGGACTTCCATTTTTAAATTCACCCCTGTTCTTCCGTCACTTACACAAATGAGTGATGGATAACGGATATGATCAACCTCCGCTTCTCCAACATAAATTCCAAGAGCAGGAATAATGATTCCCTGTTCAATGGCGATATTTGCTGTTGGGCACCCGAGTCTGCGAGCCATTCCCTCCCCGCGCTCGACACGGCCTCGAAATGTAAGTGGTTGCATATGTTCGTTTTTGTAATTCGTGGCTTTAGCCACGGATCCCTTGAAGCCAAGGCTAAAGCCTCAGATTACCGAATTGCCAAATATCCTAACGCTTTTTTAATGATTGGTGCAAGATCTGAATAACTGGATGTTTGGAGTACTTTTTTGATAGGCACCCACTTTGCATCATAGGTGTGCTGTGACGGATCTGGTAACAAAACAGCATCCGGAGCGGTTTCAAACAAAAAGTAATAGATGTCTTTATGAATCAGCTTTCCTTTTTGTTCATAGCGATCACGAAACCAAATGCTGATTTTGCCCAACTCTTCCAAAAAACGAATCTCTTCTAGACCAATTTCTTCAAGCGTTTCACGCGCAGCCGCTTCTTCTAGTGCTTCTCCTTTTTCTACATGACCTTTTGGAAAGGTCCATTTGTCATACGAGTCTTTCATGAACGCAATTTCGATCCCAAATTTGGATCGACGAAAAACAACACCGCCCGCAGAAACTTCACGTTCTGCGGGAATATTTTTTGCTAGTCTGCTAGTAGACAGATCCTTTGGCAAAAGATTATTTTTTGTTCGCAACGGAATTTGTTGTGTCGGCGGGTTTGTACGTGCCGAGGAGAACATCCCGTGCGGTTTGTTTTTGGTTATCATGTTCATTTT
The DNA here is from genome assembly GCA_001791715.1 of Candidatus Uhrbacteria bacterium RIFOXYB2_FULL_45_11. GTDB lineage: Bacteria > Patescibacteriota > Patescibacteriia > UBA9934 > GWF2-40-263 > XYB2-FULL-45-11. Next base: position 17,300 of record MGFD01000068.1, read on the forward strand.
TCTTAAAGGCTTCAACATCAAACTCGACAAGAATGTCTGGTTCGATGCCGGTCTTATTTATATTGCGTCCTTTTGGCGTAAACCATTCCGCCGTTGTGATTTTAATTGCGGAGCCATCTGGGAGTTCTTGATAATCCTGAACAGAACCTTTTCCGAATGTTTTTGTTCCGATCAATTTTGCGTATGCGTAATCTTGCAACGCTCCCGCAACAATTTCTGAAGCGGACGCACTTCCACCATCAACAAGCACAACCGTTGGGATTCCGTTTAAGCGTGGAGCGGTTACGCCATTAAACGTATTGTTTGTTATTTTTCCTTTTTCTGAAACGATAGGGTCGTATCCAACCCATGCAGATGACACATTCACCGCTGCCGTCAAAAGACCACCCGGGTTACTGCGCAAATCAACGATGATTCCTTTTACATTTTTTGAAAGAGCATCCTGAACCGCGCGATAAAAAAGCGGTGTTGTATCTCCGTTAAAGGTGGAGATGGAAATCGTCATGATGTTTCCTTCTTCTATTTTGGTTTTAACGGAATCAACAGTGATTTTTTGTCGAATGATTTTTACTTCTTTTAATGCATCCAATCCCTTTCTGCTGATTTGCAAAACAACTTGCGTGCCATCTTCTCCTCGAATTTTTGAAACAGCTTCTTCTACGGACATTCCGCTTGTTTCGACTTTATCAATGGTCACAATCCAATCTCCTGATTGTAATCCTGCTTTTTCTGCAGGAGAATCTTCCAAAGGAGCGACGATCGTTAATTTTTCTTCTTTGATACCAATGTGTGCACCGATCCCAACAAACGACGCGTTTAGATCTTCCATGAACGTCTTTGCTTCTTTTGGATCAAAATAAACGGAGTATGGATCTTGCAAACCTGAGACTAATCCTTTCAATGCGCCATAGTAAAGATCTTTATCGGAAACGGGTTGCTTGTAAAATTTTTCTTTTGTGAGATTCCAAATGTCCCAAAAATTTTTAAAGTCGATGTCTTTTTCAAGCGATGAAGAAACCGATCCTTGTCCGGTTACACGCACTTCTCCTGCCGGGACAATTGTGCGTGCGGCGTGCGATTCCCCAATAAAATATCCCCCGCTAAACGAGAGGATCAGAAACAGAAAACAAAAAAGCACGACAAGCGCTTTTGAAGGAGTTTTTTTTAGGGAAGAAAATGACATACGTAATGACAAGCATACCGTTTCTGACGAGAGGCGTCAAAAATAAGAATACCTCGACATCCCTTCAGAAAACCGATAAGATACATCTACTATGAGTCGATTTTGGAGAACGATTTTATTTGCCGTTTTTGCGATCGGCTTTTTGATTTCTGCGCCTCTTGTGGTGTTATATACCGCTGGGTATCGTTATCAATTTGGATCAATGCATATTGTGAAAGCAGGAGTTCTTTCTGTTACAAGTCTTCCAAAAGGTGCAAACGTTTTTCTGAACGGAACCATGTCCGATAAAAAAACTCCGGCGGTGATTGATAACGTGTTGCCGGGCGACATAAAAATTCGTCTAGAAAAACCAGGCTATTCATCTTGGGAAAAAACACTTCCCGTAGAAAGCGGGCAAAGCACGTTTGTTCCGAATGCCGTTCTTTTTCTTGACGGACAACCAACACAAGCCATTAACCAAACAGATGTCCTAACCGTTGCCGTTCAAAGTCCAACTCGATTCGCATACCTCGTAAACAACAAAAACGTGCTTGAAGTCTGGATCAAAGATGATTCCGTCGTGCAAGACCTCCCCATCTTAAAACAACCACTCCGTACAAAATCCACCTACACCCTTTCTTGGTCACACGATGGTGGATACCTCTTGCTCACAGAGTCTGCAAGCAAAAAAACACAAACAATCATTCGTGCGTATGACGGCACCGTGATTCCGCTTCCAACAACATCGCTTGTTGATGCATGGTGGAATGCAAGTTCAGGCCACACACTCTTGTATCGTGTCGGATCAGAAATCCGCGCATTCGGAATAGATACAGATCTTTCATTCCCTAAAAAACTCATCGCAGACGATGCAGAATTAAAACTAGAAAAAACTCTTGTTATTCAATCGGGTGACCAAAGTGTTGTTTCCTACCTTGATGAAAACGGCATCGCAAACATCATCACCTATCTTCCACGAGGATCGTACAAATTTGTGTATGCCCCTTCTTCTCTTATCATGTTGCGTGATCTCAACAAAAATCAACTCATCTTATTAAATCCGAATCAAAAAAATACCATTCTTCTTCACGAAGAAGTTCAACAGTTTAAATGGTCACCCAAAGAAGATCGACTCGTTTTTTCAAACGGATTCGATATCAATATTCTGACCATTTCATCTGGATACACAGAAACACTCACACGATTTAGTGAATCACTGACGGATCTTATTTGGTATCCGCTTGGAGACGAAGTTCTCTACAGCAAAAACCATGATATTCGTGCGCTTGAATTAGATCGTCGAGATGTCCGCAATGAAATTGCGCTTGTGCGCGATTATGTTGTTCAATCGATGTGGCTCAATAAAGATGGTTCGAGCTTGTATTTCTTTGGACAATATAAAGATGATCCGACAACGATCTTCGAAAGAAGATTACAGAAGTAAGTCACAAAAAAACACCTCGTCAGAACGAGGTGTTTTTTTGTTATAACTCTACGAAACTATTATCTCCAATAATCAATCGATGTCCTGTTTTTGGATGTGATCGTGCAACATCGACAAGCGTTGCGTTTGTTCCGATCAAGCTGTTTACAATGCGACGTGTTGTATCAATGGTTGCTCCATCAAAAATAATGGAGTGTTCTACTTCTGTCTCATGCACCTTCACATGATTTCCAATAGCCGTGTACGGCCCGATATATGATGAAGTGATTTCGCAGTTTTCTCCGATCACAACCGGTCCGCGAATAAGCGTATCTTCACTCACTCGTGTCCCCTTTCCGATTGAGACTTGTCCTTGAATCTGTGTGTCGATGTGAACATCTCCATCGATCGAAAAATGATCGCGAGGAAGATCGTCCATGATAAGCGCGTTTCCCTCAATGAGCGCATCCGGTGTTCCGGTATCTTTCCACCAACCCGTGATTTCTTCATGTCCCGTTTTTCCGTTTGCGATGTACCAAGAAATCACATCCGCGATTTCATATTCTCCGCGTGCGGACGGAACGGTTGTCTTAAAAACTTCAAAGTAGGTTTTGTCAAAGAAATAAATTCCGGTCACAGCAAAAGATGACGGTGGATCTTTTGGTTTCTCAACCATCCGGATCAATTTCCCCACTTCATCAAAGACAGGCACGCCGAAACGATGAGGATCCTTCACACGAGAAAGAGCGATCAAACAATCAAGTTGTTCGTTTTCGAATTTTTCAACAAGATGATTAATGCTGCCCAAAATAATGTTGTCACCAAGGAAAAAGAGAAACCGTTCACCACGCAAATATTCTTCTGCGTTTGCGACCGCGTGTGCAATCCCCTTTGCCCCACCGCGCTGCTCGAGGTATTGAATGCTCGCCCCAAACTCTGCGCCATCGCCAAGCGCATCGCGCATCATCTGAATTTCACCCGGATTCACATTCACGATAATCTCTTTGATTCCCGCGTCTGTGATTTTTTTAATCACGTACCACAACATGGGATGATTCGCGAGAGGAATCAAATGTTTGTTGCGTGTCCAAGTGATTGGACGAAGACGTGTGGCGTGGCCGCCTGCAGCAATAAGCGCTTTCATAGGGAAAGGTTTGAAAAGTCGGAAAGGTCTGAAAGGTTATGTTTCGAAGGGACTTTAACGTGTAGAGGCTGATTCGTCAACGGAGACATTACACGTATTACCTTGACATTTTCGCCATTTTACGATAGATTACAGAGTCCATTCACCCTTCGACAAACCAATCACGGTTTGCTCAGGATCTGCGACACGAGGAGGCTCACATGAATCGGGCAGAGTTTTTTCAAGGATTGGATCTGGAGCTTTGGGACATGAATGGTCGCAGGCTCATCCAGGCAGCATATGAGCTCGCAAAGCTTGGTCACGCAAAGCAAAAGCGCGATGATGGGGATCGGTATTTCAATCATCCACGCGATGTTGCACGACTGATGGTCAAGTTTAGTTATGCGAGCTGGAAAGAGCTGTGTGCAGCACTGTTGCATGACGGACTCGAAGACACCTACATACCGGACATCGTCTACATCCAGACGTTCGGTCCAGACGTTTACCGATGGATCGAGATATTGTCGAAAAGTGTTCCACGCATTGACCCGCTCACGGGATGCGTGACAGGGTACGTGAAAAAAACGCTCGAAGACTATTTCAAAGAGCTCATGCGCTCCCCGAAAGAAGTACGCGCCATCAAGTGCTGCGACCGTCTGCACAACCTGCGCACGATC
>MGFD01000068.1:21825-25271 GCA_001791715.1 Candidatus Uhrbacteria bacterium RIFOXYB2_FULL_45_11
GTTTTCGATAGGTGTTAGAGACGGAGCGTACGAATACGCGAAACGATTTCGTCTGCGATCGGTTGATTCGCCGCGAGGATGATAGGAGTTTGCGCACGGAAGTCATAAGGGCGAAAACCAATCGGGTTTCCTTCCCAGTCAACCGCAACACCGCCAGCTGCGCGGACGAGAAGTTGTGTTGCGCCGAGTTCGTGATTCTTTTGCGAACAGCAAATGAATGCGCTCGCGTTTCCGCTTGAAACGATTGCCATCTCATACGCCGCAGAACCAACCCGACTATAATTTCCTTTCTGACCATCGAAAAGCTTGAGCAGCTTTTCGCGATTCGCCGGATAGTAGGTTTCGGTCATGATGACCTGAGAACCTGGATCAAGCTTCATCTCAGAGCTGGTTGAAATCTGTATATCATTCAACCATGCCATCTTCTGCGTTGTGGAATCATGACATGCATCGCGCCACGCGCACCAGAGATCCGAACTTTTTGGACGAAGATCAAGAACAGCGGCAAAGACGACATCATCGAATGTTGCACCTTCCATCTTTGACAAGACGGTTACAACCGCCATGTACGGATTTCCCATGATGCGTCCACGCGTCTTGTAGTTCAGAGATCCGTCGATCGGATCCACACAAACCCACAAACCTTTTTTGCGCACATGATAATCCGGAAGTCCTTCAACACTCACACAAGCAACGAGTCCTTCGCAACTTCTCCCGATCGCTTGCTGCAAATACTTCCCGATCACATGATCGGCGCGAATATCAATGTCGTTCAACAAATCTCCAAACGCACCACCTTCTTTCACAATGTCCCCACCACGCACAAGAACAGCGAGTTTGCGCTTAGCCTTCTGAAGAATTTTCAAGATTTGTCCAGCGTAAATCGGAAGGTACGGCTTCAACATGACATCTCCTCTTGTTCAAAATGAACTGAGTGGAAATTAGCAGAAAACACATTGAAGGTCAATCTCTTTGGGTAATAAAAAAAGGTCAAAGCACGTCGCTCGCGAGCGACTGTGCAAATATGACCCCTAAGCATTCTCTGGCGTGAGTTCAATGAGCAGAATTGTGACGTCGTCACCCGGTTTTGGCGGCGTGTGAATTTGAACGAGATGAAGAAACTCGTCGAGAGATGCATTGTCTCGTTCGCGCGCAGCAACGAATGCACGCTCGACGATGTCCGCTCCGCCATCTGAACAAAGCGCAAAGATGTGTCGGACATTCGTGTCGAGAGGTGCAAAACATGCACTCGGATCTGAAATGATCGCGGGGCGCATTTCTGGATCCCCGAAACTGCGTGTCACCATGATGGCGCACGTTCCGCTCATGATGCGCGTTGGATTCTCTGATCCAAGCGGATAAAAAAAGAAATTCCCTTTCGGATTTGTCTGCGCATGATACACAAGCGGCTCGAGACGCTCCCGTTCGACGGGATTGCCGGGATGATGGTCCACGGTGATCTGTTCAAAATCATCCTCGCCTTCTGGAACGAATCGATAGAGTCGAACATCCCCAACGCACATCACTTGAAATCCACCTTCATCAAACAACACGCGTGTTGCAACCGCACCACTTTTGCACGCAGCGAAATCTTGTCCAATCGTTTCTTGAACGATGTCACAAAGTGCAGCCACGTCAAGAATTTTACGATCGCACAACATGCGCGCAACAAGCGCAGCAAGTTCACAGGTAGAAACATTTTGCTTTGGATCACCGTGTCCATCTGCGACCGCCGCAATGAACGGACGATCCGACGGATCATTGTGATAAAACGCATCTTCCGATTTTGCACCCGTATATTGACGCGCACCTTTTGGCGCCGCGTGTGTTCTGACAAAAATCTTCATGTGTGCCTCCTTCCAATGAACAACCTGACAAAAGCTTTAGCACACAAAAAAGACCGGGTCAATTGTTGGCATAGAATAAAAAAAGACCGCTCAGATGAACGGTCAGGAAATGTCTGAAATGATCGTGTAGATTCTTAGGAAGAATATGATGATAATCATTGTTTCAAACAGGCTGAATAACCAGCCAAATTTTGAACAAATGCGCTGTGTGCTCTCAGATCCCACGCATTGCAATAGCAAACGATATCCATCGTCGTGAATATCGCCAGGAGTGACATTCACGATCATCAAGACAAAATTCATCATGCCAAATACGAGCAAAAGATTCTGAAAATTTCCCGTAGAGAGAGATGATGCCAGCAAACATCCAATCCACAAACATCCATTCGTGAGTGGACCACCGAACACCGTCCAGAACAGTCGCCGATCGGAAACATGTCGTATCAGAGCCGACTCATCCGTTTCGTTTTCTAGACGCATTACCCTCACACCCACAAAACCACCGAACGGATTGATGTAGAAAGTACACAAAGCTTCGTTCGTCATGCGAGCAATCTTTCGAAAAAATCCTTGCAAGAGAGAGAAACGAATCTTTATCTCCGTTTCATGTTCACTGTTCAAAACAGAAACCCAGATACTTGGGGTTGCATCCTCCTCAAACGCGACGGAGAACAACCGAAAGCTCTCCTCGTTCCCAAAGCTTATGCGCCATGGATGTACCCCTGTTAATCGACCGGCGATAAAATGGCCACATTCGTGCAGCCATATAGACACCACGAATCCCAGCAAAGCCATGATTATGTACATGTACACCTCGCTTCGAGCAAATATTCGAAGGTAAAAGAATAACGGAAAAATGCGAATTTGTCAATGGAAGTATCAAAAAAACGCCCATTCTGTGGGCGTTTTTCTTTATTCTTCCCGCACCTGAATCTTTTTTGCCTCTGCGTATTTTGTCATCGTATCGCGCAGTGCCTCTTGTACCGGACGCATGTTGATTCCATATTCGGCGAGACGCGTGTTTGATAAAAAGTTGTTTGATCGTCCTTTCTTGGCGAGTCCTTGCTCAACGAGCGCCGCATTCGGAATCCACTCACATGAATGATTTGCATCCACAAGTTCGTGATAAAGATCGAGGAGCTCGCGATGTTTCATCGTTCCTGGATTTGTCACGTGAAAAATTCCGGTCGCTTTTTTCTCAAGCATCTGATGAAACACGTCGATCATATCCTCAACAATAGTCACAGAGTTTTCGACATCGATCACCTTAGGATACGTTGCGAGTTTATCAATCATGTTGTTCGACGATGGAATCCAATCGATGGGCATGCGCACGCGCGCGATACCGATATTTGGAAGTGTCGAGAGAACAAGATCCGCTGCCCACTTGGCGCGTGAGTACACGGCGGATGGATTTCCGTGGTCTTCTTCTTTCCATGCACAGTCTTCATGCACAGAGTCTCCGTAAAAAATACATCCGGATCCCATGTGCAACAAATAGATTCCCGCTTCTGCACACGCGTCCGCAAGGATCATTGGGAGGATTGCGTTTCCGCGCATCGTCTCAAGCTGATGATCTTCACACCAGTCCACATTTGG
>MGFD01000069.1:0-718 GCA_001791715.1 Candidatus Uhrbacteria bacterium RIFOXYB2_FULL_45_11
GCGCGCAAAACACGATCACGCTCCTCGCCCTTGCGACCGAAATCGTTTTCGACCTTGGCCTTTACCGCCTGCATATCCGCAAGATACCCTTCGGTGAGACCGATGAGAATCGCGGAAACGACGCCTGTATCTTCCGGACACGCGAGCGTGATGACGTTGTCGCCAAACAGCTCGCGCCAGATGCGCTCCACACGATGCGCCCGATCCGGATCCGGAATCAGGAAGAACGGGTGAAACGTTCGCTTGAGTTCCCGAACGATTTCCGCCATCGGAATATCCTTCGGAATGTCGGTGCCGATCAACTCCTTGATTTCGCGCTTCTTCACGCTGTCGAGGTGCGGCTCGTCACCGCTCAGGAAGAAGTAACCCTTGCGTCCGCGCTTCTCGAAGCAGTCCATGATCGTGTGGCGCGCAGCAAAGTAGATTGCGAGATCGTAACTCTCACCCACATTGCTACCACCGCTGCCGACCAAATGAACCGCCGTCAGCCACTTGTCCATGAGCTCGTCCGAACTTTCGAACTGACCCACCTGAAGCGGAGACGCTTCACCTGTTGTCGCGTCGCCGATCGCTCCGAAAAACACTTGCGCATCCGGCTCGACCTTCATGAGATCGCCGACGAAATGCGGCAAGGTGTGCTTTGCAAGGTTTTCCGGAATCTCACGCATGGAACCCGTTTCATCGATCCAGAACATGACTCCAAGCGAGTTCGGATGCT
>MGFD01000069.1:724-1602 GCA_001791715.1 Candidatus Uhrbacteria bacterium RIFOXYB2_FULL_45_11
TGTCATGACTCTCGCGGAGCGTAACCCCGTACGGGTTCATCTCCGGATTGAGCGACCGTTGCTTGAACACTTCTTGACGCGGAAGGGATGCGCGAACTGCCGAACGCGCCACATGCGCTTCATAATCACTACGACCGTACCCCATGGGGAACTCCTACATCGCCGCGAGTTGACGCGGCATGGTAAGCGCATGAAACGACGGCGGACCAAACACTTGTTTGGCTGTCACACTCACGCGCTCGTGCAGTGCGTACGCATCATTGCAGACCGTCCGCAACGAGTCGTACCCTGCTTCTTCCAACATCCATGATCGAAACGCATCCGGCACAGAAGAAGGAAGAATCTTCCGGGCGGGATCTCCGCCAAGAAGTGCGATGACACATCGTGTCATCATCGCAATGTCCGCGCGAGAATCAAGTGGCGAACCACTCAAAACTTCCGCAGGATAGTATCCACGATTTGCTTCGCTCACAGCCTTGAGAGATCCACCAAACGGTTCGGCGTATCCCCAATCCAAGAGCCGTGCGTTGTGATTCGGCACATCAAGGAGAATATGATCCGGAAGAATTGCGCCATGAACCAAACGGTTCGCGTGCACCCAATCAAGAATCATGAGCATGCGTTTCCAAATCCAGACCGCGGTTTTGAAATCCGCTCCTTCTGGATATTCACGCATGACATCTGCAACTGTGAAGTGAAACGTTCCACGTTCACGAAACGCGATCACAGGTTTTTCCGTTTTGCTGTTTTGCGAAAAAACAATCTGCGGAACGAACTGACTGAAGTACACGGAACCGCGCACAACGCTTTTTGCCAATCGATTCAGCATGTCGATTTCACGATCATGCAAATCTCCATCGGACACTTCACGCAGACGC
>MGFD01000069.1:1623-5840 GCA_001791715.1 Candidatus Uhrbacteria bacterium RIFOXYB2_FULL_45_11
GGCCGTAAACTCTTCACGTCTCCGCCCATCCGACAAGAATTTCTTGTGCGGAAGATTTGTGATCTCGCGTTCGTCTAGGAAGCGCGCTGCTTTATGAACGAGCCACTCGTATCGATAATCACTCTGAAGTGCCGCATCCGTAAGATACATCGCTGCATCTTCAAGCTGCTTGAAGCGATGCAACCGCACATGTATGAACGCAAGCAATCCATGAACAGACACCTGCATGCGTGTCAGTTCTGCTTGGAGTTCAGAATCAATTCCACCCGTCCATTTCAGAATCGATTCATCCGTGAGTGGAATACCGACGCCAACACGTGCGTGATAATCGTACTCAATGTTTGGTGCAACGAGTTCGCCGGTTATCCAGTTCACTGTGCGCAAAATCATTGGCTCGATGTACACGTGACCCATGTGACAAAACGGACAGACCTCACCTGATTTGAGCGACATGAACTTTCCGCCAATCTGATTGATTGCAAACTCGCCACAGGCATCGCAGACGGGAGTTCTGGGATCGATCATCTTCAAGAGATCCACAAGTTCGTGAATACGAACGCTTGGAGCCGTGAGGGACTCCCCTTTGATCGCTTCACTCCAGTCCAAGACGGACGGGATCGAAAGATGACCAAAGGTGATCGATTTTCCAAAAACCGCTTCCGTGAGACGATGACCAAGTGATGTTGAACCTGAAAGTTCGAGCGTGCGAATCACAAGCTTTTGAAGCCCGATTGCGAACGTCATCGAAAGCGGGAGTATGCGAATATCCGGTAGCGTTTGCATGCCTGGTAGCTCCTTCTCGTTTTTAAAAGAACGAGGGCGAAGAGTAAGACAAAAAACGAAAGATGTCAATAATTACCACGCGATTCGTCTTACATAGTGTAGATTATACACATACTTGGAAGATGTCAAGTAAAGAAAAACCACTGAATTACATCAGTGGAAGAAGGTCGTATCGGATAACCTCGTCTGTTCCGTCAAATTGGACGGAATGATAGACGAGCCTCATGGGCTGATCTTGTAGGCTTATTTGTGTATCGCGTGCGAACACATCAACAAATCTTGCTGTGGGATCCGTTGTTCGAAGAACATTCATGATCGCCTGTTCAGGCGTTTGAAAACGACGCACACGTTTACGCAAGAAAAGCTCATGCTCTTTTTGCACCTCAACAAACACACATCCATGAACAAACTCGATCGGACAAGATTCATCTGCGAGCATGGCGCGCAATTCGTTGAATGATCGAATCGATTCAATTCCAGACGCAGCGAATTGTTCAAATGTTTTTCGATCATTTGATCGAATAGCCGCGCGCAATTGCGCTCCCCAAGACCGATCTAAATACATCACGTTTTCTTTGCCGAACACCGCAGATTGATCAAGGATCGGATATCCTGCAAATAAAGTATGGACATCCGGATTACTCGAAGCAATCACGACCACGTCTTTCCATCCTGGAGAGGCGGCGAAATGCATTCTGTGCTCTTCATCTGTTTCAAAAAATGGCGTGAGTTCGATGGAAAAATCATTCTGAGTGTACCCAAGATCTCTGAGCGATCTTGCAATCATTTTCTGCACCAACCATTTGGGGATAGGGTCCCGTGATGTTTGTGTGTAGGCCTGTTGCAAAGAGACACGGACGAAATATCCAAGCTCGATCAAACGAGCGATGTAATCGATGTGCCCCTTGTGTGGAATTCCCATGCGAGCGGGAAATAAAACCGTGTTTCGTTCACGAACCGGAGAGATTCCGTATCGTTCAGGATGAGGAATGACAACCTGATGAGGATGTCGTTCCGTCAGGTATTGTGCCACCTCACGCATACGCGGACGACGCGAAGGATCCGGATGAAGCATGCGGGCCACCAAAGCTAAGTGCGGATCATCCCCTGTATACGCATACGGGACGAGAGCACTTGCAAGTGCAAACTTGAGCGTCAAATTTTGCCAATCATCCGAATGCTCCACAAACTCATGACACACATCGAAGGGATGCGTGCCCGTGAGAAGTTGGTGCAAGAGAACGCCAAGTTGAAACACATCAGATGCGGTTGAAGCGCGATGACGCAACACCATTTCTGGCGGCGCATAACGTGGATCAAACACATGTGTATCGATTTCTTCATCACGCGACGCAACCCGACGCGAAGTATTGAAGTCAAACATCTGAACGTCATTCATATGAATAAGGACGTTCTTTGGACGCAAATCCAAATAGACGATTCCTTGATCATGTACGTCCGCCAAAATACGAGCAAGATCGCGCACGATCTGCACCGCAACACCTTGCGTCACACGTCGACCGTCGCGCATGAAATCGAGCAAGGATTGACCGAAGGCATATTCGCGTCGCAAAAATGCCAAGGTCTCATCGATCTTCACAGATCCGTAGTACTGCGTGACAGCCGGGTGTGAACCCAATTGTTCAAATACAGTCGATTCAAAATCAACCACACCTACATCACATACCTCTGTTGATGGGATCAATTCCTTCAGGACTTTCACCTTTTCGTCTGTATCGAGCACAAGAAACACCGCCGCACGCAATTCATCATCATCGCGCGAGGTTTGGAGCGTCCGCAACACCACTAAGTTGTGTGTATGTGCGTAATCCCAAAACCGTTGTTCGACATCTCGTCGACCAGACGAATCCGGAACCGACTTCGTATATCGGCACAACAATCGATCCACCTCTTGAACCATTAAATGGTTTTCTGTTTGTACGAACAACTCACGTGCTCGATTGAAATAGACTCCATCAAAAAGAGCCAGAGACAAATAGATGTAAGCACGCAATTCAGTTGATGCTGCTTGTTCGAGCGACATCCCGGATTGGATGGCGACAAGCACTGAACAGATCGATGTCTGTGTTGTGTCCATGAACACTCCTGTTAAATGAACGCTTGTCACAGAACACATCATGCGATGTGTTCTGAATTCATTCGTTCAAAAAAGAAAAAGGGCTGCAGCTCTGGAAGCCACAGCCCAAGAAGACTACTCTGCAAAAATACGAGCGCGTGCCACCTGCTTCTCCTCCTCAGACATTTCGAGGTACTTGAGGAAGCGTTCGATCGCCTCTTGCGCGGCCAGATCCGTCTTTTGACCGAAGATAGGATCTTCGAGCCACTTTTCGTACAAGGTCATGAGAAACGCGACCGCAGTCTGGTTCCCCATCGCACGAGATGCAAGGAAGAGAAACGCGTTGCCGCAAATCCCGAGTCGGTGTTCGAGAGAATGAATGGAAGACAGATCGACATGATCAAATACAATGCGTTCCTTACGAAGAAACTGCGTTTGCAATGTCCCCACATACCCTTGATCCGAACATCCAACAACCACGAACGTTTCGAACGTTTCGTACACACGATCAACGGACTTCCGCCAATCACGCCTGCGTGTACATCCATTGTCATCGCGCAACCCCATACCATGACCGACCACATCCGTAACGAGCGTCAGATGACGCCGTCCCTTCGGGACGTGAGCAAAATTGATCTCACAGATATCCCACAAGATACACTCGATGGCTTCGGCAGCGTCTCCCCCATCAGCCCCACGCACATGACGCGTGGTCGAATAGAGAATTTTGTCACCCATCTCCGTCGATCGGACGAAATCCACATCCTGACGGATATTCTCACCATCACAATGATCACTGAAGTAGCAGATCGCAAGCTCAGCCGCAGGATCGATGCCGCGCAACATCGCAAGTAAATACCCAGATGTCTTGCGCAAATGCTCAGCCATCTGACGATTAGAGCCAGAATTGTCGATCAAAAGCACATGTACTTGAGACGCATGTTCCGAAGGACGCGTGATCTTGTTGCGAATCAAATCCGAATCATACGTCTCATTGGTGTCGCGTATGGGTCGAGCCGGCGGCTTGGGCGGTGCATCACGAACGCGCTCACGTGCTTCGTGGACACGATCCGAACGATGGATCTCTGCCGGTGACGGAGAAGATCGCGGACTCCCATAGTCATAATCTGCGTATGAACGAACTCTCTCTGCACGATCACGATATCCACGATAGCTGTTTCCACTCATGTTTCACTCCTGATTGAGAGAACAACCTTCAAGCGACCCCTTGTCAAATGAAAGCGTGTTATCTAACAATATTTTCATCAACATGTCAACTTATTACCAAAAGAAAAAGAAGCTTTTCAGCTTCTAGAAGAAATCGGCCGTGGAGGCCTAGTACTTTCTGTTTTCACCG
>MGFD01000070.1:0-3894 GCA_001791715.1 Candidatus Uhrbacteria bacterium RIFOXYB2_FULL_45_11
CAATCCCGATTCCACCCGACAAATTCAAAAGTTGGTATGTGAGATGTTGGCTATCAAGAATCCCGAAACTTAATAATGCATACGCCCCAAGAATCGCAACAACGCCATACCAACCACACGCTTCTGTTATAAACTCAAGCATCTTTTTATTCATACCTGTTTTTATTTTTGAATAAACGCTTTTGCACGACGCACACGATGAAACGTGATGGCAAAGCGATGTGCTTCGTCACGCACGCGTTGGAAAATTTCTTTTCCTCTGACGGCCGCGCGCGCTAAATCTTTATTTGTTCGATCAAACACGAATCGATCTTGTTTCCGGTCAAACCCTTTTGCGATTCCGATGATGGGGATATCAAACCCAAGCTCATCCAGAACTTCTTGAACACGATGTACTTGTGCTTCGCCCCCATCGATAATCATCACTTGTGGTCGTTCCCATCCTCTCCCTTCCCTTTCCGACCTTTCAGACTTTTCCAACCGTTCCAACCTTCTTCGTATCACTTCTTCCATGCTCGCAACATCATTTGCACCGACAACGGTTTTGATTTTGAATTTACGATACAGCTGTTTTGCAGGCTTGCCGTCGAGAAACACCGTCATACTCGCAACAGGGCTCGTACCCGAGATATTCGAGTTGTCGTATGCCTCGATACGTCCATCGAGATCAATGGTGTCACCTGACAATTTTTCGATCGGAAGTGTGTAATCTTCCTTCGTAAGCAATGCAACGTCACGAATGTGTTCGAGCGCAAAAATCTTTTTGCGAAGAACGGCTGCTTCCTCGAACTTTAATTCTCGAGAAGCCATATTCATCTCCTTCGTCATCTCTCGAACAACGACCGATTTCTTTCCGTCAAAAAACTGAATGAGTTGTTTGATGATGTGGCGGTACTCTTTTTTTGAGATGGCACCGACACAGACGCCTGGGCATTTTTTTAATTGGTAATCGAAACAGGCGCGCACCCCCCTCCCTAGCCCTCCCCCTCGAAGGTGGAGGGGATACGCTTTGCCGACTCCCTCTCCCTTCGAGGGGGAGGGTTGGGGTGGGGGTAAGCATATACTCCACGGAAACATGGGACGCACGAGTTCAAGCGCACGCTTAAGCGAGACGCCGCTCGTGTACGGACCAAACACACGCAAAAACTTTTTCTTCGCTTCTTTCGAAAGGTCTTTCTCAAACGGCTTTACGCCAAACTTTTCCAGTTCATGTCCACGATAAAAAACCGGACGTGGAAAATCTTCATTCGTGATACACAAATAGAGATAACTTTTATCGTCACGCTGTAAAATGTTGTACTTCGGTTTCTTTGCCTTGATCTGGTTTGCTTCAAGGACGAGCGCTTCAAGAACAGACGGTGTTTCAATGTAATCGATCCGAACGATATGCGAAACCATTTCCGCAATGCGTGGATCAAGGCGCTTGGACGAAAAATAGGAGCCCACGCGAGACTTAAGTGACGTCGCCTTGCCGACATACAGCAACCGATTCGCCTTATCAAAATAAAAATAAACCCCAGGATGGTCGGGTAGCGCGTTATTCTTTATTTTGATAGTATTTGGTATCATGAAACAAATTTAACCATATTCTATGAAAAAAATCATCGCTACCCTATCCCTCCTCGCCCTTGTAGGCGCAGGATGCTCATCTAATCAACCCCAAACAAATTCAGAAACACCTGTAACCACCACCACCGATCAAGAAAATGTCTCTGAAACAAAAAAGGATATTCCAGAAGGAATGGTATTAGTAGATTCTTCTACAAAAACCCAATTCCCTAATACAAATGATACCATCCCCGTCACAGAAGTTGCTCTTGGAAATGAACAAATTCGTGTAGATATGGAGGTCAAAGACTTTACCTTCTCTCCAAAGATCATTAATGCCAAGGCAGGTGAAACGATCAAACTCACTTTTACAAAAGTAGAAGGAACACACACGTTTGTCATTGATGGAATCACCAATGTCAAAGCGGAAATTAAAACAGGTGTTATTTTTAAAGCCCCAACAACTCCAGGTTCTTATCCATTCTATTGCAACATCGGCAACCACCGCGCTATGGGTATGGAAGGAACATTGATCGTGAAATAAATTTACTTCGAGTCAAATGCATACACCCCATTCCAATCTTTGGGTGGATGTTCTCGAAGTTTTTCACAGCGCTCCACAAACAACTGCGAAGGGCCATCGTTATTCAAAGCGATGGCTTTTTTAAATTGTTCGATCGCCGCGTCCCAGTTTCCGTTTGTGTATTCCGCGCGACCGTTCTGAAACGCTTCGAGTGCTTGATCAAGAGCGTCACTCGGCTCATCAACAATCAACTCAAAAATTTTCTTCGGTTCTTTTTTTCCTTTCACGATCACAAGGTCGAGCTCTCGAAAACGAAGTGTCTCCGCACCCTTTCCGCCATCTCCCCCTTTTCCGCCCCTCATCGTTGCCTCCGTAACAAGAATACTCACACGATAATACTTTGTCAGACTCTCAAGACGCGACGCAAGATTCACTTCATCTCCCATCACCGTGTAATTAAAACGTTTACGCGAACCCATGTTTCCAACAACAACGTCGCCCGTATTCAATCCGATTCCAATATGCAACGGAGTCTTTGCGTGCGCATTAAACTCTTTCAAACGTTTCATCATGAGCACGGCACTTCTGCATGCATCCGATGCATGCACTGCGTTATCAAGCGGCGCGCCCCAAAACGCCATCACTGCGTCGCCAATGTATTTATCAACCACACCGTTTTCATCCATAATAATATCGGTCATGGCCGTGAGATAATCGTTCAACAACTGTGTAAGTTCTTCTGGCGTCAGTGCTTCTGAAATGGTGGTGAATCCGCGAATGTCGGAAAACAAAATCGTCATGTTGCGCTTTTCACCTCCGAGCGTAAGTTTCTCTGGATGTTTCAAAATCTGATCAATCACGTGTGGAGTCAGATAATACTGAAAACTATTTTTGATGAATGCTTTTTCTTTGGCGGTTGTGATGGATTGAAACGCAAGGGCGGAAAGGACAGAAAGGGCGAATGTGAGCAACGCGTAAAAAATCGGAACGATGATGTGCATGCCAAACGCAACAGAAGCACTTATGATGAGGACAAAAAAGATCGCGACAAGACTCAGCACAAGCGTGCGCAGACGTTTAACAAAACGAACAATCAAACAGGTGAGAAGGGCGATGAGGGCAAACACCCCGTACATGATGCGTGAATCTACATTCTGAAAAAATTTCCCTTCACGCAAGGTTTCCACTTGATTTGCATTCAATGTGACGCCTGGCATTTGATTGAATGGCGTTGTCACGAAGTCGTGCAAGTTTGGCGCCGTCGCTCCGATCAACACAATTTTATTTGCAAAAACACGAGCCGGAATGCGGCCATGTAAAACATCTGTGAATGGAACCGTTATAAATCCATTCGTTCCACGATAATCAATGCGATACGCATCGGGTGCATCGCCTCCGATAAGCATATGCGCAAAACTTTGATACGCGCCGCGCCGCGTTTCTGCTCGACGCACCACACCATCACCATCGATCGGACTATCAATGAATCCTTGTTTTGTTGAAGGAAGAAACGGCGCAAGCGGTTGACTGATCAACTGGTTTTTTGATCCAACATCAATCGGCAACACAATCGGAACACCGCGCGTCTGTGCATCTTCAAACGTTCGTGCGAGCGACGTGTCATCCACAGAACCAATACTCGAGGGCTCCGAAAAACTCACATCCACACCGATCGCACGCGGTTTCTCATCCACCTGTTTTGTGAGTTGATCAATGGTTTGCGCAAACACCACACGTGGCCACGGCCACTGCCCAATCTCAAGAAGACTCGCATCATCAATCGCCACAATCACAACTTCTTGTGAGGGAGGTCTATTGAGAAA
>MGFD01000070.1:3993-5962 GCA_001791715.1 Candidatus Uhrbacteria bacterium RIFOXYB2_FULL_45_11
AGATTTGATCAGGAGCGCAGATGAAATCGTTGAACTCGCGTTTAACGCTCCCACAACCATGACATCATATTCACCCGATTCAAACTGAAGCGCTTTTATGGTGAGTTGAATGGTGGAATTATCAATCAATGCAAAAGATGTGATGCGTGTATTTCCAACAAAAACGGAAGATACTTGCGCATCCATAAATCCAGACCCTTTCAACAAGAGTGTTCCTCCTGTTCTTGCGACAAGCGAACTTGGTGTAACAGAAGAAAGGAGAAGTTCGGGAGAATCGGGCGTTGCAGGAGTGATTGTGTTATTCCCGGTTATGGGCGGAGTCACCTGACTCTGCAAATCTGGTTCGGGGATTGGTTCCAATACTGGCGGTTGTGCTGTTTGCACTGCGGGTTGAGGGATCACAGAAATTTCAGGAGGAGATGGAATATTCGCAAGTGGATTCAAACCTGTTTGCGAACGTGTATCCACATTCAATTCTACCGCAGTTGCTTTGGTTGGATTATTGAATTTGTACCACGGATCTTGTTTATCTTTTTCTGTAATGTCGCTCACGACAGGTTTTAGATCCCCGTCATGTAGGACCGCCTTTTTTCCTGCGACAACATCGATCGATTCATATCCACTATTTTCTTCCGGTGGAATGGATCCAAAATTTACCACTCCTTCAACAACATACACAGTTGTGACATCACCAACCTTCTTCAACCCAAATGAGGTCCCTCGAACAGAAGCGCGCGCAAGCTGTGTTTCAATTTCATAAAACTCACCTTTGTCTGAAAGTTTTTTGACACGCGACCAAACTTGTCCCGCTTCCATTTTCCAACGTGTCTGATTTTTTTGTGGATCAGCTGTTTCAAGCGTCATCTCCGTGTTTGAATCGATCACGGTTGTGTGAACGCCTTCAACGAGCGCACGACCTGTTACATCCGTTTTCACTCGCGCACCCGAAGTCATGCGAGACGGAACCGTGATGGTCTGAAAAACAGAAGGAGTTGCAGAAGACGCAATCGCAACAGATGCAACAATGGGCGTCACGAGCACAGATTCAGCCGCAGATGCATCGGTCGAGTCGGCAGACGAAATCGCTGCGGGAACAGACGCGGACGGCGCGAGTGCGGGACGGTTTATAAACCAAACTCCAAGAACGATTAAAATAATCATTGTAAGAGCGACACCAAAAAATGAGAGACGTTTCATATGTCTCTCATTTTGCGCGATTTTGATTTTTCTCGCAATGTGATCGATTGCGGGGGAGGGTCATGACCCTCCCCTACTTGCGTAAGACGCGTTTCAAATACTCCCCCGTGTGACTTCCTGCGTGCCGTGCGATTTCTTCTGGTGTTCCGGCGTACACAACGGTTCCGCCTTTGTCTCCACCTTCTGGTCCCATATCGATAATCCAGTCTGCGGTTTTGATGACGTCCAAGTTATGCTCGATGACGATAACAGAGTTTCCTTTATCGACAAGTGAGTGCATCACCTCGAGAAGTTTTTTTACGTCTGCAAAGTGCAATCCAGTCGTTGGTTCGTCAAAGAGGTACAACGTTCGTCCCGTTTGTCGTTTCGAGAGTTCCGTCGCAAGCTTCACGCGCTGTGCTTCTCCCCCCGACAGGGACGGTGCGGGTTGTCCGAGTTTGACGTACGAGAGACCAACATCATTCAATGATGCGAGCTTATCGTAAATGTATGGAATCTCTTTGAAGAATACCGTCGCTTCTTCAATCGTCATCTCAAGAATGTCGTGAATGTTTTTTTCTTTGAATGTAATTTCGAGTGTCTCGCGGTCGAATCGTTTTCCTTTACAGATATCACACGTCACATACACCGTTGGTAAGAAGTGCATTTCAATTGCAATGAGTCCATGCCCCTCGCAATGTTCACAACGTCCGCCAGGACGATTGAAACTGAAACGACCAGGTTTATATCCGCGGAATTTTGCTTCCGTTGTTTCTGCAAAAAGATCGCGAAT
>MGFD01000070.1:6004-7305 GCA_001791715.1 Candidatus Uhrbacteria bacterium RIFOXYB2_FULL_45_11
TGTGCGACCGATCGCGTCTTGATCAATCAAAATGGCTTTGTCGATGTATTCAAGTCCGAGCAATGCTTTGTGTTTGCCAGGTGTTTGTGATCCGCCATACAAACGTTTTGAAACCGTCTTATACATCGTGTCATACGCAAGGGTCGATTTTCCCGATCCGGAAACTCCGGTCACGCACACAAACTTCCGTAACGGAAACTCAACGTCGATATTTTTCAAATTGTTTTGTGTTGCGCCTTTAATGCGAATCGATCCACCATCGCTTTGACGACGTTCTTTTGGCACTTCGATTTTTTGATCCCCACGCAGGTACGCCGCCGTGAGCGACTTCTTGTCTTCGAAGATCGCTGGCGTCTCGCCTGCACAAACCACATATCCTCCATGCACGCCCGCACCCGGACCGATTTCGATCATGTAGTCGGACGCCATGATCGTATCTTCATCATGTTCGACAACGATCACGGTGTTGCCGAGGTCACGCAAATCTTCGAGGGTCTTGATGAGCTTATCATTATCACGTTGGTGCAGTCCGATCGTTGGCTCGTCGAGAACATACATCGCGCCGACGAGTCGAGATCCCACTTGTGACGCAAGACGAATACGTTGCGCTTCTCCACCCGAAAGTGTTCCGGCTCGACGGTCGAGAGACAAATAATGCAACCCAACGTCCAACATGAACTTCAAACGGTTTTCAATTTCGCGCAAAATAGATCCTGCGATCTCTAAATCTTTTTCTGTGACATCAAGCGTTTTAAAATACAAAACCGCTTCATCAATCGACATGCTCGTGATGTCCACGATCGAGATTCCTTTTTTTTCTGCCATCGGCACAAGTTCATCCGCTTCGTTGTATTCGATCGGCGCAACAGGGTTTTTTTTCTTCGTCGCCCGCGTTACCTTTCCAACCTCTCCGACCTTTCCGACATTTCCAACCTTCCCAGGCAACCACACATGCAACGCTTCCGATCGCAAACGCGCACCATGACACGTTTCACACAAATCTTCGGAGAACAACTCGACTGTTCCGAGTCCGGTACATGCCTGACACGCGCCGTACGGAGAGTTGAACGAGAAGAGGCGCGGCTCGATTTCCGGAAAGGAAAACCCATCTTTCGGACAAGAAAATTTTGCCGAAAGCATTTGCTCGGTTTTATCTGGATACACAATTGTCGCAACATCGTTCCCTTTTTCGACCGCAGTCTCGAGTGCCTCCGCCAAACGCTGACGCGTTTCTTTACGTGCCCCCTCTCCCTTCGAGGGAGAGGGCTGGGGAGAGGGTTCAAGAAGTTCAGCTACCGGAA
>MGFD01000070.1:7386-7968 GCA_001791715.1 Candidatus Uhrbacteria bacterium RIFOXYB2_FULL_45_11
CAATGCGTACACGAGCGAATCCAGAGCTATACAAATCGTACAAGAGTTGGTAGTACTCTCCTTTTCGTCCAAGCACGACCGGAGCGAGAATTTTAATCGAACCCTTTGTTCCCTTTCCGGCCTCTCCAGCCTCTCTCGCCTCTATTGCCTCTCCAGCCTTTCCCAAAACAACATCAACCATCTCCTCGTTCGTCAATTTCTGAATTTGCTCTCCACATTTTGGACAATGCGGCTTTCCAACACGCGCATACAACACACGCAAATAATCATAAATCTCCGTGATGGTTGCCACGGTTGAGCGAGGGTTAGATGAGTGCGCTTTCTGATCGATAGAAATCGCAGGCGACAATCCTTCAATGTCGTCGACATCTGGCTTTTCCATCTGACCAAGAAACTGGCGAGCATATGCCGAAAGAGATTCGACATAACGACGTTGCCCTTCCGCAAAAATCGTATCAAACGCAAGGGAAGATTTTCCCGAACCCGAAACACCCGTGATACACACAAGCTTGTTGCGAGGCATCTCGACGTTAATATTTTTCAAATTGTGCTCGCGCGCTCCGCGCACGATAATTTTGTCTT